>JAJPZY010000122.1 GCA_021204085.1 Clostridiales bacterium
ATAGAAGACCTAACATTTAAACTTTTACAGACTTTTTTTCATACTCCCCAAAAAGACAACTTACCGCCGAGTTATTACGATCATTTCCCGCTGTCAGATTTCTTCGCTTTTGATATCCGTCCTTACACGACAGTGGTTCGGTTTGACAGCGAAGAAGCCATTTTGCGTGAAGGAGATATTCCGCCTTTTCTGTATTATTTGATCGAAGGGCGGGCAAAATTATTCCTGTCTCACGAAAACGGACGAGTTTCCCTGATCAATTTTCTCAATGCACCTTGCTTTATAGGAGAAATGGAGCTGCTCGGTGCGCAGAGTGCAGCTAATGGCGTGACTGCCATTACTCCTTGCACCTGTTTTGCGATCCGTATGAATGAATGCAAAGACCAGTTACTGAATGACGTGAAATTTTTGCGTCACCTTTGCCTGTTTTTGAGCCGGAAGGCGATAGGAAATACTTATAATTACTCCAGAAACCAGGCCTGGCCGCTGGAAGTGCGACTGGCAAATTTTATATTGCTGACATCCTGCAATGGAATATACAGAGAAAGGCATACGGAAGTTTCTGAATTTCTGGGAGTAACATACCGGCATCTGCTCTATGTCCTTGCAGATTTCGTAAAACGGGGAATTCTGGTAAAGACAGCACAGGGATATTACATTCAGGATTCGGACGCCCTTCGAAAAATCTCCGAAGGGCATTAGTTCTTCCTCTTATTTACCATAAATATCAGTCCGGTGCATCACAGTGCATGGAAAATCGGCTCCATGTTTTCATAAGTATAGAAGTACCGAAATCCAAGTTTCTTCAATACCAGGCTGTCTTCCCGGATATATGCTCCAAGATGAGAAGGCGCATGGCTGTCGCTGCCAATGGTAAGGATTCTGCCTCCCAGATCACGGTACAGTTTCAGAATTTCCGTGCAGGGCTGAGAGTCCTTTAAGCCGTAACGATGGCTTGAGGTGTTGAGTTCAATGCCCTTCCCGTCAGCAATCACAGTTTTCAGAATTTCCTCAACGACAGGACGGATTTTTTCAAACGGATATACACCCGCGTTATCATATCGCGCAATCAGATCCATGTGGCCTAATACGCTGTAATTTTTATAGTTTTTCACCAGATTGAGTATTTCCTCATAGTAGCGCTCATTGTATTCCTGCTGCGTCCTTCCACACTGAAAATCCTGCGTCCAGAACTCTTTGTTCTCCACCTGATGTACAGACAGGATAATAAAATCAAAGGGATAACGGGCAAAAAGCTTTTCATACAGTGGGATTGTATGCATCTGCATTCCAAACTCCAGGCCGGTTCTGATCCTGATTTTATCCCCATAGATATTTTTCATCTGTGCTATTTCATCCACATATCTGGGATAATCCACATTGGCAAAGGGATCGCCATTCCGGTATTTGATTTCCCGTCCCCAATCCCAGTCAACCTTAATCCCGTAATCCACATGATCCGTGAAACAAATTTCCTCCATTCCCATCCCAATGGCGTCTTTTACTACATCTTCCATGGGATAAGTGGAATCATCACTATAATATGTATGAACATGATAATCAGCAAACATCGTTTTTCTCCGATCCAAATTCTGTCCAGTCAATCTTTCTGTCCTTGAAATAATACTCGCGGTCATGCTCATTTACCTCCCGCAGTAGTCATTGACATTGACACGAGACATCGTTAAACGTGAATTTCTGTTTTGATTTTATTGATAAAGGCAGCAACGGTTTCCGACGGATGCTTTGCGTAAATAATCCCATAGGGCATTTTGTAATCCCATGTCATCGGAATCGTCACAATGGACGGATGAACATCTGCCCATATGTCCAACGTTTCCATCAGGCAGCCGGTTTGCTCACATTCGTTAAAAATATTTGTGTCATAAAAATGGGGTGTGTCTAAAATCGTGATTTTTGGGTGGCTGGTTTCGATTTCATCTCTCAGCCGGTTTAATACGGGAGAGTCGCCGCGCTTGACCAGCATGATTGTTTCACCGTCTAAGTCATTCCAGCACAGTTTTTCCTTATTGGATAATCTATGCTTTCTTGGAACAGCAATCGCACACTCTCCCTGTTTTATTTGCAGGATGCTGTAATTTTCCTTCCATGTGAGTGAATCGCATGGGCCTGCAAAGCAGTCGATTTTTTCTCCAAGAGAAGACAGCATCTGTTCCATCTGCGCAGGAGTGTCGTCAAACGGGACAATCTGAATGCTGATCGGCAGGGTGCCGTCATCTATCTTTGACCATAAATCCACCAGCATTTTGCAGGGGCGAAGAATAGAGGTACCAACTCGAATGGTCTGCTGTTCTTTCCCGGCAATTTCCCTGGCTTTCGAGACTGCCTGCTCAGAAATTTTCACAATTCTTTTTGCATCTTTATAGATGGATCGCCCGGCTTCTGTCAGGCTCACGCCCTGATTGGTCCGGTCAATCAGTTTTACCCCGATCTGATTTTCAAATTTGTTTATCTGGTTCATTACAGACGCGGGAGTAATAAATAGTTCTTTCGACGCTTTCAAAAAACTTCCCTGTTCTGCGACAATGATAAATGTATAAAGCTCACGACTATACATGACCCCGCCTCGCTTTTAGTTTTTCTAAAAATGATTTTAACATTTTGGTGTCTTCCATGTCAATGCTCTCCGGATTACAATATAGGTACGGCAAGAAGGGAGGTCAAAAAATGAAGTATGTCACGTTAAATAACGGCGTCGAAATACCAATGGTCGGATATGGGACTTATCAGACACCCGCAAGGATAACTGAAAAGTGTGTCGCTGAAGCACTGCGTGCAGGGTACCGTTCCATAGATACGGCACAATGTTATGGAAACGAGAGAGAGGTCGGCATGACCTGCCGCAAATCCGGCATACCCAGAGAAGAGCTTTTTATCACGACAAAGCTCTGGGGGTGTCGTGGTTATCAGGATACGCTTCGTTCCATTGAAAGTTCTCTGAAAAGGATCAATATGGATTACATTGATCTGCTGCTGATCCATGAGCCTACAGGCGATGTCTATGAGATTTACCGTGCTATGGAATCTTATTATAAGGATGGGAAAATTCGTGCAATCGGTATTTCCAACTTCATGGACGAACGCTATCTGGATCTGGTCAATCACTGCAAAGTGATTCCTGCCATCAACCAGGTGGAAACCCACGTGTTCCGCCAGCAGAAAAAGTTGCGGGAACTGGAATGTCAGATTGGGACAAAGCCTGAAAGCTGGTCGCCGTTGGCCTGCGGTCAGAACAACATCTGGAATAACCCGGTATTGGTACGGATTGCAAAAAGCCATGGCAGGAGTGTTTCACAGATTGCTCTGCGCTTTCTGGTTCAGCAGGGAATTATCGTAATTCCCAAAACTACGAATCCTGAACACATGAAAGAAAATATCTCTGTTCTGGATTTCGACCTGGACGCAGAAGAAATGAAGGCGATCAAAGAGCTTGAGGTTGGGCGGAGCCTGTTTAACTGGTGGTAGAAAGGTGGTGAAACTTATGGCAAAAAAGATTTTGGTTCTCAATGGCACAGCCAGAAAGAATGGCAGCACCGCGAAGCTGGTTCGCAGCTTTACCGAGGGTGCCAAAAACGTCGGTCATTCCGTGGAGGAGTTTTATCTTGACGGCATGAACATCCATAGCTGCAAAGGCTGCCTGCACGCAGGACGGGATGCACACAGCCCATGCTCTCAGAAGGACGACATGGATCAGATTTATTCTGTTTTCGCAGACTGCGATGTCGTTGTGTTCGCTTCCCCGCTATATTTCTGGACAATTACCGGGACGCTGAAAACAGCGGCAGACCGTTTGTATGCGGAGCTGGAATGTCTGGGCTACGGAAAATTTCCAAGGGAAAGCGTGCTGCTCATGACGGCGGACGGAGCCGATTATTCTCAGGCTGTCACATGGTATCGTACGTACGAGCGCAATTTGGGTTGGAAAAACCGCGGCGAGGTTTTAGGCAAAGGCAAAACGGAAGCAGCCCGGCGGCTGGGTGCTTCCCTGTAAGTAAAGTTCACAAATCTAATGCAGAAAGGATAATTAATTATGGAAAAGACAATTTTTGTGGTTGGTGCAGGTAAAGGTTTAGGCAACGCAGTTGCCCGCAAGTTTGGGGCAGATGGCTTCCGGGTGGTGCTGATGAGCCGCAGTGCAGAACATCTGGCAGACTATCAGAGGGAAATGCAGAGCTAGGGGTTGGAAGTTGCGACACAGGTTGCAGATACTGCCGATCAGACCTCTCTTGCCTCAGCCGTGCAGCAGGCCGTACAGACTTATGGTGTACCGGATGTGCTATTCTACAATGTGGGTATCACCGCAGCGGACGCGGATGTGTCCGGCGGCATTAACACAAAGGTTCTGGAACAGCGTTATCAGGTGGACGTGCTGGGTGCTTACACTTGCATTCAGCAGGTATTGGGAGAAGAATTCAGCAAAAAACAGGGCACCATCCTGATTACCGGCGGCGGGCTGTCCATGTATCCCAGCGCAGCGTATCTTCCCCTTTCCATGGATAAAGCCGCTCTGCGGGCTATGGTGTTGGCACTGCATCCGGTGTGCAAAGAGCAGAATGTATTTATTGGTACTGTCCAGGTCTGCGACACCATCGGCGGCTCTGAAAAGTATATGCCGGAGAAAATTGCCGAGCAGTTCTGGAAACTCTATCAGAATCGCACCGACGCTGAAATCGTTTTCTAAGGTGACTGATATGCGCAGCAGCCTCCTGGTTTGGATGGCTGCTGCACTTTTTTGAAACGGAGGTATGTCTATGACAAATGAATCCTTGCTCACAGGCAGACCATGGAAGGGAATTCTTTCTTTCATGTTCCCAGTATTCATGGGGTTACTGCTTCAGCAATTCTATAATACGGCGGACACCATCATTGTCGGTAATTTTGCCGGCGAAACGGC
>JAJPZY010000119.1 GCA_021204085.1 Clostridiales bacterium
TCAACTTATCATAGAAGATCTGATATATTTACAGAAATAAATTCACACACTCTTCGTAATGGTTGTATCTACAGGATCACTTGTTTTCTTCGTTGCCATGATTTTATCCTCCTTAAAATATATTGGGCGGTTATTCAGTACCTACTTCAACTCCTTCTCATAAGTGCTGAATAACTACCATTAAACGGATCAGCTTTCGGATTTCAGAGAAACCCCTGACTGATTTTCCGAATCGCACGCATTTTACATCAATGTTTCCCTGCTGTCAACTCAATTTTATCAGTCACTTCTGAATTGGCGGAAATTTTGCACAAAAAATAAATAGTTTTTTCAGAGAACAGTTTTTTCTTCTGTCTATTTTTGCCGATTGTACCTGTAAATATACAATTTTTCCAACTTTGTGCACAATTCTTCTGGATTTTATCGATTTAAGTGCTATAATAGAAATATGTCTGGGAAAAGGGTAAAATTTTCCATGACACCTATACTATTATTCATTTAGGAGGGAGAAGAAATGGCTAAGACAAAAGTTATTTCTGCGAAAGAAGCAGGCGCTCTTGTAAAAGACGGTGATACCGTACTGATCGGCGGCTTCATGACAAACGGAACAGCGAAATCGATCGTAAATGAAGTTACAGCAAAAGATCTGACCGTTGTCTGCAACGACGCCGGCTTCCAGAACGAAGGAACAGGCAGACTGCTTGCAAACCACCAGATCAAGAGACTGATCGCAACTCACGTTGGTCTGAACAAAGAGTGCGGACAGCAGTACAACGCCGGCGAGCTTGACCTGAAGCTGCAGCCGCAGGGCACTCTTGCTGAGCAGATCCGTGCAGGCGGAGCCGGACTGGGCGGATTTTTAACCCCCACCGGTATCGGTACCATCGTAGCTGACAGCACATCACCGACCACTCTCGAGGGCAAACAGGTCATCGAGCTGGACGGCAAAGAGTATCTTCTTGAGAAAGCGATCCGCGGCAATGTTGCCATCATTCAGGGTTATGTTGCAGACGAGTCCGGCAACGTTCGTTACAAAGACTCCACACGGAACTTCAATATCCCGATGGCATCCGCAGCAGATATCGTTATCGTAGAGGTTGAGAAGATCGTTCCGGCCGGAGAGATCGGCCCGAACTATGTTGAGACTCCTCACATCTTCGTTGATTACTTAGTCGTAAAGGAGGAAGCATAAGATGGAAAGAAGCGAGATTAAACCCTTTATCGCAAAACGTGTTGCAAAAGAGATTCATGACGGTGATGTCGTAAACCTTGGTATCGGTCTTCCTACAATAGTTCCTGATTATGTAGATCCGAGCATCACTATTACCCTGCAGTCTGAGAATGGTTTCATCGGCCTTGTGGCAGTTGATCCGGATTCTGACGACGCAGATTACACTGTAAACGCAGGCGGACAGCCGGCCGGCATTGAGAAGGACGGCATGTTCTTTGATTCCTGCACTTCCTTCGGCATCATCCGCGGCGGCCACGTGGACGCTACGGTTCTCGGCTCCCTTCAGGTAGCAGAGAATGGCGATATCGCGAACTGGATCATCCCGGGCAAGATGGTTCCCGGCATGGGCGGCGCGATGGATCTGGTTGTCGGCGCGAAGAAGGTTATCGTTGCGATGGAGCACACCCAGAAGGGCGCACCGAAGATCTTAAAGCAGTGCACACTTCCGCTGACCGCACAGGGACAGGTAAACCTCATCGTTACCGAGATGGGCGTTATGGAAGTAACACCGGAAGGTCTTGTATTGACTGAGTACAATCCGGAGTTCACTGTCGAGGAGATTCAGGCTGCTACAGAAGCAACTCTGATCATTTCCCCGGATCTGAAGTCCATGATCTAAACGAATGTTAACAAAAGGTCATGCATAAGCAACTCCGCTTATGCATGACCTTTTTTATTACTTATCGTTCCTGTATGCGAACTTATTTCTGACATTCTTTACAACGGCTTCTGTCAGCATCTTATCTCTCGCCGCCTTCATTTTCGTGCCAGGATAAACACCGTCGCCAAGATCAGCACAAAACCCAGAATATCCATAGGCAGAAACACGGTATGCAGCACTGTTGCGGATGTAAGCGTGGCCACCAGCGGTTCCACACAGCCAACCATATTCCCGCGGGCCGGTCCGATATAAGTCGATCCCATCAGAAAAAGGACAAACGCGCAGACCGTTCCCACCAGCACGATAAATATCAGGCCGAAAACGATCTCCCGATCAAAAGACATGGGAATCTGCCACACCCTCATGAGGAAGAAAAAGGCAATGCCGCCGAAGAACATCCCCCAGCCGATGGGCAGGATGCTTCCCCATTTCTTCATCAGCTTTTGCGGCATCATAATATAGATCGCCGCAGCCACCGCGGAAAGCAGTCCCCAGACAAGTCCTTCCTGTGATATATACAGGGAGGAAAAGTTCCCATGAGTCGCGACCAGAAATATGCCGGTGATGCTGGAAAAGATACCGAGAATTTCCCGGAAAACCGGCCGTTTCCGCGCCGCGATACAGCTGGCGATCAGCACGATAACCACCGAAAAATACTGCAGCACCGTGGCCGTCCCGGAATTTGTCTTCGAGATCGACGTCGTATAAGCATACTGCGTAAACATCAAACCACAGATGCCGAAGGCCATGCAGTAGCAAAAATCCTTCGGCGTATGTGTAAATTCATGAAATTTTTCTCTTTCCGTCAAAAACCCGAGACAGATCAGGATGATTCCCGCAAAGATGAGGCGGATCTGTGTCAGCCAGACGGAGTTAACCCCCTGAACAGAGCAGAGGTATTGGGTACAGGTTCCGGAAATTCCCCAGCAGGCGGCACCCGCTATGGTAATAAGGATTCCCTTTGTATATTTTGTCATTTTACATACTCTTCCTTAAAACATACTCCCCATTGTGTTCTCGCAAACATATCTGTTTCTGCAAAACAGCCCCAATACACTCTTCTATCCAAATTCAGATTATGCGCAATCAAAAATTACTCCTCAACAGACACAATCTCCAGCCCCAGCTCTTTCAACTGCTTCTCGTCCACTGTGTTCGGCGCATCCGTCATCAGGCAGGACGCATCCTTCATCTTCGGGAATGCGATAACGTCGCGAATGGACTCTGCCCCCACCATTAGCATCACCATACGATCCAGGCCGTACGCCAGACCCGCATGAGGCGGAACACCATATTGAAACGCTTCCAGAAGGAAGCCGAACTGGTTCCACGCCTGCTCCTGCGTAAACCCAAGAACTTCAAACATTTTTTCCTGAATGTCATTCTGGTGGATACGGACCGAGCCGCCGCCCATCTCCGCACCGTTTAAAACGATATCATAGGCTTTTGCCCGCACAGCGCCGGGGTCGGAATCGATTTTATCCCAATCCTCCTCCATGGGCATGGTGAAAGGATGATGCATGGCTTTAAAGCGTCCTTCCTCCTCCGACCACTCCAGAAGCGGGAACTCCGTCACCCAGAGGAAGTTAAATTTTTTCGGATCCATCAGGCCAAGCTCTTTTCCCATGTGCAGACGCAGCGCACCTAATACATCCCAGACAACTTTATTTTTATCCGCAGCAAAAAGAAGCAGATCTCCGCTCTTTCCGCCCATCGCATCGATAATCTCCTGCAGCCCCTCCTCCGTAAAGAATTTGGAGAAAGAAGATTTCACTGTGCCGTCGCTCTTACACTGAATATATGCCAGGCCTTTGGCACCGTAGGTTTTCGCCAGCTCTACCAGCTTATCAATCTGCTTCCGTCCGAGATCGCCCTTACCCGGCACACAGATTCCGCGAACACTGCCGCCATTTTCCAGTGCATTGGCAAAAACAGCAAACTCACAACCTCTGACGACATCCGAGATATCCACCAGCTCCATGCCGAAACGGGTATCCGGCTTATCGGAACCGTATCGGTCCATCGCTTCCTGCCAGGTCATCCGCGGAATCGGAAGCTGCACATCCACGCCGATTGCCTCTTTAAATACATACTGCAGCAGACGCTCATTGACGTCAATCACATCATCCACATCCACAAAGGCCAGTTCCATATCCGCCTGTGTAAACTCCGGCTGACGGTCTGCTCGCAGATCTTCATCTCTGAAACACTTGACTATCTGAAAATACCGGTCATACCCGGAACACATCAACAGCTGCTTAAAAAGCTGCGGCGACTGAGGAAGCGCATAAAAATTGCCCGGGTGCACACGGCTCGGCACCAGATAATCCCTGGCTCCCTCCGGGGTAGACTTCGTCAGCATCGGCGTCTCGATCTCGATAAATCCTTCTTTTGCCATAAAATCCCGGAGCAGATATGCCACTTTGCTGCGGAGCATCAGGTTGCGCTGAATATCCGGTCTGCGCAAATCAAGATAGCGGTACTTTAAGCGCACCTCGTCTCTCGTCTGGGAATTCTCTTCAATCTGAAACGGCGGAGTCTCTGACTCCGAAAGAATCCGCAGCGTCTCGGCGATCACCTCGATATCGCCGGTCTTTAAGTTCTCATTGACTGCCGCGGAACGCTTCTGAATCGTCCCTTCCACGGCAACCACATATTCGCTGCGCAGCGTACCCGCCTTCGCGAACCCTTCCGCGCCCACACTGTTCTCATCAAAAACAATCTGAAGCAGGCCGCTGCGGTCTCTCAGATCAATAAAAATCAGGCTTCCCAGATTTCTCCTTCTCTGCACCCAGCCCATGACGGTAACCTTCTCACCGATATTGGCCGCAGATACCTCCGTACATCTATGGGACCGCTTCAGGCCCCGCATTGATTCTGCCATGACAAATCTCCTCCTGTTATCTGACGAATTTTCGCCGCTATGTCAACCGGCACAGACAGATAGACCTCTCTGCGCCATGCATATGTTTCTCTCCCAATCACTTACGATAAAACTCTACGAAGTCCGTATATCCGTCCTTTGCCAGCTGTTCTTTCTGGAATTTCTTATTCTTATTCATACGGACGACCAGCACCTGTTTTCCGTCGGCTCTGGCTTCCTGTGCCTTCGAAATTACCTCTGTCAGCTTCTCACCGGACATTCCCTTCTCCACCAGATAAGCCGTTTTTTCCGGCTGCCCCGGCACCTGAAAACCGCTCTCCATCAAAAGCAAAATGATTCGCTCAAAACCAATGGAAAATCCGCAGGCCGGCACATCCTTACCCGTAAAATTACCCACCATTTTATCATAACGTCCGCCGCCTCCGCAGCTTCCGCCGAACTCCGGCATATTAATCTCAAAAATTGTACCGGTATAATAGGACATACCGCGCACCAGCGTCGGGTCAAAAACCAGCTCGAACTTCGCTGTTTTAGAGGCATTGACTGCCTGCGCAATCTCCCGCATGCTTTGTACAACGGAATCCTCCAGATAGTCCCCCAGCGTATCCGCCAGATAAGTGATGCCGTCCTCCGCCTGCTGCACACCGGTAAACAGAGCCAGATATTTCTCGATCGCTTCCTGCGCATAACCCTCTTTCGCCAGCTCCTCCGCGACGCCGTCCAGACCGATCTTATCCATCTTATCCAGAATAATAAATACGGTATCGTACTCTTCCTCGGCAAAACCGCTGTAGGCCGCCATGGCTTTTAAGATACGCCGCTCATTGATCCGGATTTCAAAATTTTCAAAACCGATCTTTCCCAGAGTCGTCGTCGTCGCCAGAATCAGCTCGATCTCCGCCAGATTGGACGGCTCTCCGAGGATATCAATATCACACTGCATAAACTGGCGGTAACGCCCTCTCTGGGGGCGGTCCGCGCGCCAAACATTGCCCATCTGCAGCGCCTTAAAGGGAGTCGGAAGATCATTTGCGTGGTTCGCATAATATCTGCAAAGCGGCACGGTAAGATCATAGCGCATGCCGAAATCAACCAGATCTGCTTCGCTCTCAGCTGTATCCAGCCGCAGCTTCTCCCCGCGCTTCATCACTTTAAAAATCAGCTTCTCATTCTCACCGCCCTGCTTGTTCGTCAGGTTCGCAATATCCTCCATACAAGGAGTCTCTATAGGAGTAAAACCGAAAGACCGATACGTATCTTTAATCACGCTCTGCACGTAATCCCGAATCCGCATCTCCTCCGGCATAATATCCTTCATCCCGTTGACCGGTTTCTTTTTTAAAGCCATTGTTCTTCCTCCCTCTTCACACACTGACCATTGCATATATTTTCACTTTTTCGATTCTACAACTGATTCACACCGAAGTCAATCTCTAATACCTCATACTCCTGCAGAGGCAAGCAGCGCCTCTTTTCTCTCTATCATCTCATCTACCCGCTCCAGATAATTATGGATATCCTTTACGTTCCCTGCCCGATCAATACGGTTTCCGTGATCATAGACTACCTTCGTCGTTGCGCCGGCTCCCAGCGCCATGATCGTCTGCTTCTCTTCCATGATCAGGATATTGTAGACGCCTGCTTTTCCCGGAGCCGCATACCCTATATTTTCAAAATTCCCCGCCATATTTTTCTGTCGATACAGATAATAGGGAGAAAGCCCCATTTCCCGGCAATATCTTGCCGTAAGGTCAATAGTTTCCCAGGTGTTTTCCATATGCAGATGCGAGTAGTTTTCCTGCTCCATCCGAAGGCGCGCTGCGCGTTTGACCGCCAGTGAATGAACCGTTACGTTGTCCGGTGCCAATTTTGCAATCTCCTCCATCGTCTGCCGCACATCATCCAGACTCTCCTCCGGCAGCCCGACGATCAGATCCATGTTGATATTATCAAACCCCATTGCGCGCGCCAGAGCAAAGCTTTCCTTTGTCTGCGCCACCGTATGACGCCGCCCGATCAGCCGCAGGGTATCTTCTTTCATGGTCTGCGGGTTAATGGAAATGCGGGAGATATTGTGCCTGCGAAGCACTTTAAGCTTGTCCTCCGTGATGCTGTCCGGTCGACCAGCCTCAACGGTAAATTCAAGCAGATGATTCTCCCTTAAGCTGTTCGAAATATTCTGCTGCATACCTCCATACACGATATGCTTTTTCTCGTCAAACAGTTCAAAGCTCTCTCCGATCACCGTGATCAGCCGCTCCAGCTGCTCCGGTTCCAGCGATGTCGGCGTACCGCCGCCGATGTATACGGAGTTCAGATATTTATCCTTCATCCGCCCCGCTGTGTAAACAATCTCTTTACAGAGAGCGTCCAGATACTCATCTGCGCGTTTTTTCCATGCACTGATCGGATAAGAAGTAAAAGAGCAGTAGAGGCAGGTCGTCGGACAGAAAGGGATTCCGACATACAGGCTGTATCCGTCCTCGTAATCAATGCGGGATAAAAGTTCTATCTCGCGTTTTGCCACTTCAATGCTCAGGTCAATCTTCGCATCCGTTGCGAAATAAGTCTCTCTCATATACTCCCGTATATGCTCCTCCGGCTTCCCCTCCTCCAGCATTGCCATGGGAATCTTTGTCGGACGGATTCCCGTCAGTGTTCCCCAGGGAAGCTTCCTGCCGGAAAGCTCTTTCAGAAGTATATACAACTTCTGCTTCAGGCGATTCTTCGTCTCACTGCGGTCAGACGGATTCACGGAAACCTGTCCGGATAAAACCGCAGCATCCGCCGGAAACATCGTTTCCCAGAAAGTAACCGAATCAATAATCTGCGTCAGGTCTGTCTGCAATTCATCGGATGATCGGGGTTTAAAAAAGAAAAATGCGATTGCATCTTTCCGGTATTCCACACTCAAATGATATTCGGCCTCAAGCGCCTGTTTCCGGAATTCCTCCGCCTTCCATCGATTGCGCTCTGATAACTCCCCCAACGCTGCAGATTCACCCTGATACTCGCTGCCGCAGACTGCCCGCACCGCCACTTCGTGCTCCGGATAAAAAGCCTTCACCAGAGAATGGATATCATATTCAAAATTTGCCTCATTTAACGCTACTGTAATCATACACAATATCTCAGTTCTGTTCTGTGTTTTACATACAAAATTCTATTATTTCCACAATCCATACAGGTTCATCTGCACAGGATATGTCAAATGACACCGTTACTATTCACAGTCGATTGACTTCAGTCAGACCTGTGAATAGTAACATGTCACCGGCATATTATCAGGCAACTTTGCAGGGTTGTTTTTAGCTGAGACAAAATTCAGCGCTTACCATGAAAGCCCAAGAAGCGGAGTCATCGACGACCGCTGATTGGCTGCTTTCATGTATGCATGCGACGCTTAGCGAAATGGAGCCATCGGCGAACATTGAGCTTAGCAGAGTCGTATACGGAGACTTAGGCGCGAAGGCAATACTTTCGCGTCTTAGTCATAGTTAGCGATTAGCTTGTCGAAACGTTACCCCGGTTGCCTTAAAATATGCCGGTGACATTTGTCATATCCGTCCTTACAACCTTAAAAATTCATTCCTTATAAAAACGGATTATAATCCGCCTCCCTGCCGACCGTTGTCCTCGACATATGTCCAGGATACACTTCGACGTCCCGCGGCAGAACCAGTATCTTTTCCCGGACACTCCGCACCAGATCCGACATGCTCCCACCCGGGAAATCAGTGCGTCCGATTGAACCGTCAAAGAGCGAATCGCCGCTGATCAGCGTCTTATTCTCCGCAAAATAATAGCAGCATCCTCCCGGCGTATGACCCGGTGTATGCAATACCTGAATATCAAATCCCGCCACCGAAATCTGCTGTCCATCCTTCAGGAAAATATCCGCCTCATAGGTCTCCGGGCAGCCAAACATGGCAGACACATTCTGACTGATATCTTTTAAAACAGCCCTCTCAGCCTCGTGAACATAAACCGGGACATGATACTTCGCCTTTAAAATTCCTGCGTGATGCGCATGATCATAATGGGCGTGCGTCAGAAAAATCGCCACAGGCTGTAAGCCCTGCGCAGTGATATTCCGTTCCAGCATCGGCGCATCCCCGCCCGGATCCACGATAATCGTCTCCTTCGTCGCCGTATTTACCAGAAGATAACAGTTCGTCCCGATATCTCCGACGTTATATTCCAATACTTGCAGATCAGCCATATGTCTGTTCCTCCACTTTTAATTCTTACCAGAGATTACTATTTCGTCATTCACCGAGCGTTCTTATTCTTCTTGCGCTCACCATCTGACGCAGCCGTCTAACCTTACGCTGTCGTCCTTTCAATATCAAAAATACTCTCGATCTGACGCAGCTTCTCCACTACGGAAGCCAGCTCATCCTTCCCCTTTGTGTGGAAAGAAACCGAAATCGTCGCAACTCCTTTTTTATTCGTCCGGGAATTGATGGAAGCAATATCGATCTCCCGTTCTGTGAACACCTTGGAAATATCCACCAGCAAGCCGGTCCGGTTATTGGCGAAAATACGGATCTCGGCCAGATACTGTCCATGCCCGAGCTCCTCATCTGCCGCTCCGCCCTGCCACTCTGCCTCAATAAGACGATCCCGGTCAATATCCGGCAGCTGAATAATATTCGAGCAGTCTGTTCGATGAATCGAGACGCCTCGTCCTCTGGTCACAAACCCGACAATCTCGTCGCCCGGCACCGGACTGCAGCACTTGGAAAAATGAACCGCTACATCCGCCAGGCCCTTTACCACAATGCCGCTGCGCTTTTTCGCGTTATTCGCCTGGGAAGCTTTTTCTCGGTCTCCCGTAGAAGCGCGGAGGATTACTTCATCCGTGACATTTGCCTGCTCTTCCTTCCGCTGCTCCTCGAGCATCCGGTTAATAATCTGTGCTTCTCTGAGGCCGCCATGTCCGACAGCCGCAAGCACCGAATCCCAGTCGCGGAATCCGTATTTTTTCTGTACTTTGTCCTGATATTCAGGTTTATTCAGGTCACTGTAATTCAGTCCCTTGTTCTTGCAGTAATTGACCAGCATGTCCTTGCCGCGGACAATATTCTCTTCCTTAAACTCGTGGCGGAACCACTGGTTGATCTTATTGCGCGCCTGCGGGCTCTTTACAATGTTCAGCCAATCCCGGCTGGGACCTTTCGAATTCGCCGAAGTAATAATCTCAATCTGATCGCCATTCGCAATCGTATAATCAATGGGAACCAGCTTTCCGCCAACCTTTGCCCCCACCATCTTGTTTCCTACCGCACTGTGAATACTGTAAGCAAAGTCGATCGGTGTCGAGCCCATAGGAAGCGTTTTTACATCACCGTTAGGCGTAAAGCAGAAAACCGTATCGGCAAACAGATCCAGGTCTGTCTTTAACAGGCTTAAGAACTCCTGATTGTCCGCAGTTCCCTGCTGCCACTCCAGGATCTGGCGCAGCCAGCTTAACTTTTCCTCCTCACCGTTGATACCGTTGCCGTTATTGGCTTCCTTATACTTCCAGTGTGCCGCGATACCGTACTCCGACGTACGATGCATCTCTTCGGTGCGAATCTGAATCTCAAAAGGACGTCCGCCCGGACCGATCAGCGTCGTATGCAGAGACTGGTACATATTCGGCTTCGGCATTGCAATATAATCCTTAAACCTGCCGGGGATCGGCGTATAGTGCTCATGAATGACGCCCAGCGCCGCATAACAGTCCTTAACATCCGCCACAATAATACGGATCGCAAAGAGATCATAAATCTGATCCAGCGTCTTGTGCTGGTTGACCATCTTCTTATAAATGCTGAAAAAGTGCTTTGCCCGCCCCATGATCTGAGCCTTAATACCGGCTTCACTGATAATCTTACTGATCTCCTTTACCAGAGCATCTATGTGCGCCTCGCGGACAGATTTGCGCTGCGCCACTTTTTCCACCAGATCATAATACGCCTCGGGCTCCAGATATTTCAGAGCCAGGTCATCCAGCTCTGTTTTGATGCGGGAAATTCCGAGCCGCTGCGCAATCGGAGCGTAAATATCCATCGTCTCCCGGGCTTTCTCCTTTTGCTTCTCCGGCTTCATATACTGCAATGTCCGCATATTATGGAGGCGGTCCGCCAGCTTGATAATAATTACCCGGATATCCTTTGCCATAGCCAGAAACATCTTGCGCAGGTTTTCTGCCTGAACCTCAAGTTTGTCCGCGTCATATGACAACTGTCCCAGTTTGGTCACGCCGTCTACCAGCAAAGCAACTTCCTCGCCGAAATCACGCTGGATCTCTTCCTCTGTAACGTCAGTATCCTCCACGACATCGTGAAGCAGTCCTGCCACAATCGTCTCCTTGTCCATCTCCAGCTCTGCAAGTATAATTGCAACATACAGCGGATGGATGATGTAAGGTTCCCCGGACTTTCTCTTCTGATCCTTATGCGCTCCCGATGCAAGCTTATATGCCCGCTCTACCATGGAGATATCTTCCGACGGATGGTATTTTCGTATGCTTGCCAAAAGCTGGTCATACAAATCCTCCGGCTTCACAAACTCCCGAATCTGTACAATCGGCTTGCGTGCCGGCATGGTCTCACTTTCTATCATTGATTTGTTTTCTATCTCAGTCATGTCTTTTTTCTGTATTGTATCCATCATAAATCACCCTATAATTTGAGATTATAAAGAATTTATTAAAAAATTGCAACTACACTTCTATCGGTTTGCCCTGTGAATTTCGCTTTCTTCTTGAAATATTATACCGTTTCATATACAATAAGGAAGAAATTGCATCTGAAAAAAACGGATGTATGAAAAAAAATACAAAGCAGGAGGAATACAACATGGCACAGAATCCCATTGTTACCATTGAAATGGAAAACGGTGATATCATGAAGGCGGAGCTCTATCCGGAGATTGCTCCGAATACAGTAAACAACTTTATCTCCCTGATTCAAAAGGGATATTACGACGGCGTGATCTTTCACAGAGTTATCGCAGGCTTTATGATTCAGGGCGGCGATCCGAACGGCACCGGCACCGGCGGTCCCGGCTACTGCATCCGGGGAGAATTCTCCAGCAATGGTTTTACCAATGATTTAAAGCACACCCCCGGCGTTCTTTCCATGGCACGCACCATGGTGAAGGATTCCGCCGGCAGCCAGTTCTTTATCATGCATAAGAATGCTCCTCATCTGGACGGCGATTACGCAGCGTTCGGCAAGATTACGGAAGGTATGGATATCGTAGACAAGATTGCTACCTGCCGGACAGACTGGCAGGATAAGCCCATGCAGAAGCAGATGATGAAAAAGGTAACGGTAGACACCTTCGGCATTGACTATCCGGAACCGGAAAAATGTTAAAGAAAACGGCAGGCTCTCGCCTGCCGTTCTTGTTTATTTTTATCTGCGTCTGTGCCGCGCCCGTCTGGCACGCCGTTTGTACTTCTTTTCACCAAAAATCCAGAATACCACCAGTCCGATCAGAATCCCGATCACCGCTCCGCAGATTACGTCTGTGGGATAGTGCGCCCCTACATACAACCGCGACAACGAAAGCAATGCCGCCAAAGTCACACAGGGAATGCCAATCCATTTTCTGGTGCTCTTATAAATAGCCGTAGCCGCCGCAAATCCGGCTGCCGCATGACCGGAGGGAAAGGACGGATCCGAAACAGTCACCAGACAGCTTAGTCCGCTGACCACCTCCGCCGGTCTCACCCGGTCAACATACCCCTTCAGGAAAAAATTCACCAGGCAAAGCGAGCATATCAGAGACACAATCGCCAGGACTCCCGCACGCCGCGTCTTTTTCGGAATCAGCAGGATAATGGCAATTGCGATCCAGACAATTCCCATGTTCCCGATCTTCGTAAACCGGACGACCCACGGGGTGAGAGCCGGAATCCGGAGATACTCCTGAATGAGCAGTAAAATCTTTCCATCTAAACTGACCAACGCATTTAAAATCGTATCTACCACATTCATCGTATTCCCTCACTTTACCTCTTTTGTATCCCGACTCCACACTCTGTTATTCAAAAAACCGTTTAGAATTTAAATACCGCCACACCATACGGCTCCAGCTCATAAGCAAAAGAGAAATCTCTGCCGTCACACTCCTGCTTCTCCGCGGTATATACCGTCGGACGTTCTTTTCCGCTGCCGCCAAAACGTTCTTCACTACTGTCAAGAATCAGCGTATATTTCTTCTTCTTCGGCACACCGACTCGATAATCCGCCCGCTCCATAGGGGAGAAATTAATGACGAAGAGCAGATTATTTCTGCCGGATTTACCGTGGCGTACAAAGCTGAAAATATTGCGGAATGAATCGTCAGCGTTAATCCATTCAAAACCTTCCGGCTGATCATCCAGCTGATATAACGCCGGATATTTCTGATAAAGCTTATTCAGTTCTTTTACAAATGCCACCAGATCCGCGTGGAACGGCTCATCCAGCAATTCCCAGTCTAACTCTCGCTCTTCGCTCCACTCCCGAAGCTGGCCGAACTCGCCGCCCATAAACAAAAGCTTTTTGCCGGGATGTCCCATCATAAAAGCGTACCCGCACATAAGATTCCGATACTTATCAATTCCCAGCCCAGGCATCTTATTCAGCATCGAACACTTCAGATGAACAACTTCATCATGAGAAAGAACCAGAATATACTTTTCGCTGTAATTGTAGCTCATCGCGAAAGTCATCTTATTGTGGTTGTCCTTACGGAAATAGGGATCCAGCTTCATGTAGTCAAGGAAATCATGCATCCAGCCCATGTTCCACTTATAAGAGAAATTCAAACCGTTTTCCGTAACGCTTCCGGTGACCCTCGGCCATGCGGTGGATTCCTCTGCGATCATGACCACACCGTTGTTTCTGCCGCAGATCAGCGTGTTCAAATGCTTAAACAACTCTATCGCTTCCAGATTCTCGTTGCCGCCATATTTATTAGCTACCCACTGGCCGTCTTTCTTCCCATAATCCAGGTACAGCATGGATGCCACCGCATCTACACGAAGGCCGTCCACATGGAACTGCTCCACCCACATCAGGGCACTGCCCAGCAGAAAGTTCTTCACCTCGGTCTTACTGTAATCAAAAATCTTCGTTCCCCAGTCCGGATGCTCCCCTTTCCGGGTATCCGCATACTCATACAGGCAGGTTCCGTCAAACTCCGCCAGACCATGAGCATCCCTCGGGAAATGTGCCGGCACCCAGTCAAGAATAACGCCGATCTTCTTTTTATGAAGATAATTTACCATGTAGGCAAAATCCTCCGGCGTCCCGTATCGTGAAGTAGGAGCATAATACCCCGTCACCTGATACCCCCAGGATCCGTCAAACGGATACTCGGAAATGCCCATCAGTTCCACATGGGTGTACCCCATCTCTTTTACATACTTCGCCAGTTCGACTGCCATCTCACGATAATTATAGAAACCGTTATCCTTCTCATATCCATCATGACGCTTCCAGGATCCGATATGCACCTCATAGATATTCATCGGGTTCTCATAAACGTTCTTCGTCTCAGCACGTTTCTTCATCCATGCATCGTCGGTCCACTTCAGCTTACTGATATCTGCCACTCTCGATGCAGTGCCCGGCCTCAGCTCCGCATAATTTGCATAGGGATCCGCCTTGTAAAGCTTTCGTCCGTCTTTCGTCAGGATCAGATATTTATAATAATCCCCCTTCTTCACTTTGGGAATAAAGAGTTCATAAATACCATTCGGCTCCAGACGCTCCATCTCATGAGCCGTCTCATCCCAGTCATTGAAAGAACCGATCACCCATACCTTTTCGGCATTCGGCGCCCAGACGGCAAAATCCACACCGCTCTGCTTTCCGACTTTCATCGGATGAGCCCCCAACTTCTTATATATATCGTAATGAACCCCGGTTCCGTACAGATACATATCATACTCAGTAATATTCCCCATTATAAACTCCTCCTGATATTTTTTTATTATTTTATTATTACTATTCAAAATCTGTCTCTCTCAGTATCAGATAATCGTTTTCATTGTATTTCTTTGCAAAAAGCTTTTTTAAACCGCCGGACTCTGCGCTCTCGATCGCCCGATCTACGATTTCCTTAACTTCAGTTAATGTTGTCGGCCGCTCCAGCTTCTGGATCATATTAATGCGGTTGTACATGGCCAGAACACCCATTTCGTCAATCACGCACTCCATCTCCTTCGCATAGGATTTACCGAAATCTACCAGCTCATCGATGGTAAAAACAGGAATTTTGACTTTCCCGGTAAACTTCTTGGCAAAAGAGAAATCCAGGCTCATCGCCTTTTTGATACCCTCACTGTCGTCTTCCAGAATAATCACCATGCCGCGCGTATTGCGCTCCATGATCTGAGACATCCGGGCCGCTGTTTTCGCCGTAAGATCTCCCGCCTTATCCACAATCAGATACCCGCCGGCAATTTTCGGAACCAGTGCCGCAAAATCTTTTTTATTCAGGGAAGACGCGCTGATCTTTCCGATCTTCGTATCCTCCTTGCCGGTGATCTTCTGAATAGCCTTGACCAGACTGGTAGCCAAAACAGTCTTTCCGCTTCCCTCTTCACCCTGTATGATCAGATTCCCGCGAAGAGAGGTAATCGCACTGCTCTTATAACCGGCCGCATCCTCAAGCACCTGTATGATCTGCTCCCGCATGCCCGGTACCGGAAGGAAATATGTAAACAGTTCTTTTATGTCTTCCTCCGTCAGATTTCCTGCCACCGGCTCTTCATCAGGTATCTCTTCTTCCCGCAGGGGTTCTTCATCCAGGATATCTTCCGGGATTTCAATCTTCGGTAATTCAATGGTGTCTGCCGTTTCCCAGTCAGATACTGTCTCCTCCGGGCTGCTCTCCGTTCCTTCGGCAGGAATCTCTTCATCATATGCCTCATCTTCGGGGAATACGGAAACTTCTTCAGGCTGTTCCACTGCATCTGCAGAATCTGTATCCTCTGATCCGGCTTCGTCCTCTCCCATCATCTGGCTGATCTCGGAAGCCATCAATCCGATCTCATCTGCAATCATATCCCCCGGCTCATCATCCGCAGCTTCCGGCTCTGCCCCTTCGGACTCATTGGCGGTCTCCGGCTCTGCGGGAATCTCTTCCTGCTGTTCTGCAACTCTGTTCTCGTCAGAAACCTCCGTCTGCACATCAGGATCCGGCTCAACATCCTCATCAGACACCTCCTCCGTCTGAATCGGCGGTTCTTCTGCTTCATCCGGGACCAGAGTGGCCGCTACGGTATCCGGCTCTTCCGGTAAATCTTCCGGAGCAGCAGAAAGTACCGGGAAGAGAGCTTTCAGCCGCTCCATAATCTCACTGGCTTCCGCAAGCGCCTGCTCCTTTTCCATATCCAGTTTTTTCTGCTCTGCAGCTGCGATAGCCGCTTCTGCCGCATGCTTGGTCTTCTCCCACTCTGCAAGGACTTCCTCTATGCTCATCTGACCGGATATCTGCTGCTCCCGGGCAGTATTCTCCGGAATCTGCAGACTGATCTGGCCATCACGATCCTCTTCCAGCATCTCCTTAAAATCCGCTTTCAAAGACTCATCTACTTTCTCACTTATTTTCTCGATATCCGTCACAGAATCCTCCTCTGCATCTGCTTCACCGCTCAGATAAGGGATGTCATTCACAATCTTTTTAATGTTGTCCATGGTATCCCGCACGGTTTCCTTTTCCGTAGCGTCCATGATCTGCTGCATGCTTCTGGACAGTTCCTCCTGCAGATTCTGCGTATTAAATGTGCTGGCGGTCACTGTGATCTCCGGCAATCCGCTGTCTTCTGAGATTTTGGTCTCTACTTTCTTCGGCACATTAATCTCTACCATGCCCCTCTTCGAACGGAATTTCTGATACTTCTCCTCCTGTGCAGGCGTCAGCGGCTGAAAACTTCTCTTCAGATTCAACGCTTTTTCAACATACTCTCCCTCTCCGAACCATAAAATCAGTTCATCACAGGTCTCCACACATTTCTCACGCATATCCGCCTGACTATACAGCGCTGCAAGCTCATACGCCCAGATCTCCGTATACTCTCTCTCCTTCAGTTCTTCGAGGATTGCGATTCGATCACTTAAAGGTGCATTTTTCAGGCAGCTGATCTCATATGCAATCACATAACGCTGATTGTCTTTCGGCGAAATCTCCAGAAACTCCTGGTAATAGCTTTCTGCCTCCTCGACATTTTTGGACTTGATGGCTACCTCAGCCAGCCGGCTGACAATACTTCGTCCAACGGAAGAATGGTCATATGCCTGAAGCAGCACATCCTTGCACTCTTCATAACGCTCCAGGCGCTCATATACATCCGCCACCATCAACAGCGTCTTTGAATTGCGCACCTTTCTCCAGTTGATTGAGCCGGCGATCTCCGCCGCGGTCTCATAATCCCCGGCCTCGACCAGAGCCTTTAACTGGTCTAACTTTAACTTGTACTCGTATTTGTCCACTGTCTCACCTCATGTGTATGATATATTTATTCTAAATTTGAATTTATTCTTCTTTTTTGGCTTTCTTCCGCCGCAGCGGCTGCACAACGATCCGCCTTCCCTCGTCATGTTTCTCAATCTCCATCGTCTGTGAATTCACACGATCCAGATCTACATAGTCCGACGTATCTACCGGCAAACCGCGTTTATGCAGAAAATGCTCCGTCAGCCGCTTCACAATATAATAAATCAATGCAAATACCGGCACACCAAGGATCATACCGATAAATCCGAACTGACCGCCAAACAATAAAATTGCAAAGATAATCCAGAACGGAGAAACGCCGGTCGTATTGCCCAGGATCTTCGGCCCGATGATATTGCCGTCCACCTGCTGTAATACCACAACCAGAATCAGGAAGTACACCGCCTGGATCGGGCTGACCAGGAAAATGAGGATTGTACTCGGGATTGCGCCGATAAACGGTCCGAAAAACGGGATAATATTCGTAACACCGATAATCACACTGATCAAAATCGTATACGGCAGCTTCATAAAGTACATGCAGACAAAACAGATACAGCCGATGATCAGTGAATCAATAATCTTGCCGATTAAAAATCCTCCGAAAACCTCATTTGCCTTCTGCATAACTTCCATAATAATATTACCGGTACGCGGCTTAAAAACGGCATAGATTATCTTTTTCGTCTGCCCTTTAAACTCTTCCTTCTTCATGAGCACATACATTGCCACGATAATGCCCACCAGGAAATTAAACAGCATCTTCACCGCACTGTACACGCCTGTCGTCAGGGTCGTGATAATATCCCCGCCGGAATCCAGAATCGTCGTCTGCAGCCACTCCTCCAGCCACGCGAAAATCTGATCTGCCAGATTTTCCACCTGCTCGGCAATCACGCTGTTGCGAAACAAACGATCAATCCAGTCCTGCAGCGTCTCCAGCTTGTCGCTCAGTGTCAGGATCAGATCCTGAATGCTTATGAACAGCTGCGGGATAAGCAGAACAAGAAGGATGGCAATGAGTGCCAGAAACACAATCACCGCGCACGCCACTGACAGTCCCCGGATCACCCGCTTTTGCTTCAATGTCCGCTCGCCTTTCGTAAACATGCGCTTTTTTAACAGGCGCTCAAAAAACTTCATGACCGGATTCAGCAGGTAGGCCAGGACCAGACCGATGATCACCCCGCTCAGATTCTTAAAAATCTTGCCGATACCGTCTGAGAATCCCTCAAATCGAAACAGGAAAAAAAACAGAAGAAGCGACACAAAGATCACCAGTACCGTTGTCAGTCCGACCGCCAGATAGGGACGAATGTCCCACGGAGCGCGCTTCCGCTCGTTTTCCTCCTGCGGAGGTGTATTATTTGTCTTACTATTATTCTCTGAATCTATGCTTTTTTCCACTATACCACACTTCCATGCACTGTAACAGACTAACTTTTGCCAATTATCTTCGATTATAGTTAATCAGACAGCCCTTAAGGATAATCTCTCTCTCATCATCCGTAAGGTCACCCATCTTCAGGGTAAACGGAACCAGACCGCCGTCCTTAACCACATAAGCGGGAATCTCCTTCGCCCTGTTTTCAATCGCTTTTCGAATCTCAGGCACAAAGAGATAGTCCCCGTTTGCAAAAGGCAATTCTCCCTCATCGATCAAAAACGGCAGCATGCCCCAGTTGATCAGATTGGAGCGGTAGCGCTTGGTAGCATATTCGTTCGCGATGTTCGCCCAGCCGCCTAATACCTTCTGGCAGGAAGCAGCCTGCTCACGAGCGGAACCGTCGCCCGGCTTTACCGCGAAAATGGTACTGCCGATGCCGAAATTATCCCGGCAGATATCCGGATATTTTGTATGAATCGCCTCAATGACCGGGACAATCTCCGGAAGGACTTCCGACGGCTTCTCCCCGGCAATCCGGGCTTTTTCCGCACGCTGTACCTCCTTCGCACGGCCCACATACGCAGGATCCTTTCTGGACAGTGTAAACTCCGCCAGTCCCAGCGGATTCGAACGGTAAGAGGAAGTCTCACCGGAAGGAATCAGCTCATCTGTCGTTGTCACCGGATCATGAATCTCAGAGACCACCTTCAGGACAAGATTGTCCGTCAGCGCACTCATCGCCGGCCAGTCCTTAATGTTCGGCCCCATCTTAATCTCAACAGACGGGTCTGCAACACCCTTACTGTCAAAGACGCGATTCTCATATATTTTCTTATCAAAGAAATACTTCTGTCCTTTATACTCTACATCCAGCTCCGTCGCCGCTGTGAGATATCCCTTATTTGCCGCCGTCGCCGCAATCGACCGGGCATCCATCAGTGCTACGGATGCAATCTGGCCATTCTGCAGCTTGGAACCCTCACGGTTCGGGAAATTCCGCGTCGAATGACGGATGGAAAAGCCGTTATTGCTCGGCGTATCCCCTGCTCCGAAGCAGGGACCGCAGAACGCCGTCTTCATGATCGCGCCGGTTTCCATGATCTTCGCGGCGCTGCCGTTTCTCACCAGCTCCATCCAGATCGGCATGGACGCCGGATATACGCTCAATGTAAACTCATCCGGGCCGATGCTCTTTCCTTCAAGAATATCGGCTGCCGCACAGATATTTTCAAATCCGCCGCCCGCGCAGCCTGCGATAATGCCCTGGTCCACGTAAAGCTGTCCATTGCGAACCTTATCCTTTAAGGTATAATTCACCGCTCCGTCCAGGCTGACCTGCGCACGCTTCTCCACATCGTCCAGAATATCCATGAGGTTTGCTTTTACTTCCTCAATCGTATAGGCATTGCTCGGGTGGAACGGCATCGCGATCATCGGGCGGATCGCACCGAGATCAATCTCTATGCAGCCGTCATAATAAGCCACCGGCTCCGGATTCAGCTCTTTATAGTCCTCAGACCTGCCATGGATCTCATAAAACTCTTGGATCTTCTCATCCGTCACCCAGATGGAAGAGAGGCATGTGGTCTCTGTGGTCATCACATCCACGCCGATTCGGAAGTCCGCGCTTAAGGATGCAACGCCCGGACCCACAAACTCCATGACTTTATTATTCACATAACCGTTCTTAAAGACCGCTCCGATGATCGCCAGCGCCACATCCTGCGGGCCGACGCCCTTCACGGGCTCCCCCTTCATGTAAACCGCGACTACGCCCGGCATTTTGATATCATAGGTCTGGCAGAGCAGCTGTTTCACGAGCTCCGGTCCGCCCTCACCCATAGCCATGGTACCCAGCGCTCCGTAACGGGTGTGGGAATCCGAACCCAGAATCATCTTACCGCCGCCAGCCAGCATCTCACGGGCATACTGGTGAATCACGGCCTGATGAGGCGGCACATAAACACCGCCGTAACGCTTTGCACAGGTCAGGCCAAACATATGGTCATCCTCATTGATTGTTCCGCCTACCGCACAGAGACTGTTATGGCAATTGGTCAGAACGTAGGGAATCGGAAACCTTTCCAGTCCTGACGCACGCGCTGTCTGAATAATTCCGACAAAAGTAATGTCATGAGACGTCAGCTTATCAAACTTAATCTGAAGCTGCTCTATATTGCCGGAAGTATTGTGCGCTTCCAGAATACGGTAAGCCATCGTTCCCCGGGCAGCCGCATGCCTGTCCGCGGATACGCCTTTTGCAGCCATACATGCCGCAGCATCCCGGGTATCCTCAACAATCTCCGTACCATTCAGTAAATATATACCGTTCTCATACAATTTCATAAATATATCCTCCCTGTTAGTCTTTTCCGAAAATCAGTGTTTTTAAAATACCTGCCGCACTGGGACGCTCCCGGTCGCCGGCCATCTCCTGCTTCTTCTTCTCCGCGAGCCGCTCATCCTCAAGTACTGCCTGATAAATTGCCTCCTCATCGGGAAACTCCGGGTTGGAGAGATCTATCTCGTCCGCATTAGAAAAATCCTCATCATCTGCATCCCCATTCGCCTCCGGGAAACTCAAAAGGATTCTCTCCGCATCTGAAATATCCGCATCTGATTCCACAGTTCCAATCTCGCTCTTTTCTTCCTCCGCGGCCGCCGGCTCCTCGTCAGATGAGGCTGTCTCACTGCTGCCGGCAGGCTCTCCGGCCTTCTTTTTTTCCTGCTCTTCCTTCCACTTGAAGTAAGGTGCATCTTTATTAATGATAATATCCGGTTTCTCTGCGGGAACCGGCTCTGAAGGTTCTGTCACCACCGGCTTCACCGCATCCGGTTTTGCAAAATATTCCTGATTTATTTTCACATCCGCAACGGTAGCAGCTGTCCGATAAGATCGTCTGGTATAGGGTTCAGCCTTCTCCCACTCCGCCTCCTGATCTCTGAGCTTTCTCTCCCGCTCCCGGTTGATGTCCTGAAGCAGATCCAGATACTTCTTCGTATCCGCCAGATCTGCCAGCTGGGCCTGCAGTTCCGATTCATGGCTCCGCAGCATATCTTTCTGCTCCCGAAGTTCTCTGCGGAACTGGCGGAACAGATCATCCATCGAATCATTTGTCTGATCCATCAGGTCGCGGATCCTGCCGATCGCATCCGATGTATATATTACAGAGGCCGCGTAGATATCCTCCGCACTGGCATTCGCCTGCGCGATAATCTCATTCCCCTTCCTGCGGAAAGAACGCTCCGCATTCGCACGGCTCTGCCGGGTCTGCTCGTACTGCTCCATCATATCATAAATGCCGCGGTTTAAGCGATCAAGGAGCATCAGAAACTCCTTGCGGTCCACAATCATCTTGTCCGGCTGGCCATTATAGGTAGGGCTTTTTGAAAAAGCCACATGTATCTCTTTTAAAACTCTCTCTACTTTATCCTGTGGGCTCAATTTTTCCTCCTGGTACTATACAACCTATTTGATACCGCAAATTACCCCCAGTTCTGCTCGTCAGCATCAAATATAAATTAGTTCATACTGATCCGTACCCAATCCGATCTCTACGGCATGTGCGATACATGTCCGCCAGTTTGTATCCGGATGGGTATAATAGAAATGATCATGCTCCTCATGATGTCCGATTGCCGCTTTTCCATCGGCTTCTTCCATATTCTTCATCTGCTCCGCCAGAACACTGTTTTGCAGCACCGGCTGCTCATTGCAAAGATCCGCACACGCCATATCCAGAGCTACCGGATCAAAACTGGCAAGCATCCCTACGTTTGGAATTATCGGACGATCATTTTCCGAATGGCAGTCACAATTCGGCGATACGTCGCAGATCAGAGAAATGTGAAAACAGGGCCGGTCTTTGCAGATTGCCAGAGCATATTCTGCAATCTTGCAGTTTAAAATATCATTGGATTCATCGCTGGCGGGAGACACGGCATCCTTCGGGCAGACACCGATACAGCGTCCGCAGCCAACACATCTGTCATGATCAATCCGCGCCTTATGCTCTTCTACCTGAATGGCATCGTGCGCGCAGACCCGTGTGCACATCCCGCAGCCGACACACCGCTTCGGACGGACATGGGGCTTACCCGCACTGTGCATCTCCATCTTGCCCGCGCGGGAACCGCCGCCCATACCGATATTCTTCAGCGCTCCTCCGAAGCCGGCAGCCTCATGCCCCTTAAAATGCGTCAGCGAAATCAGAATATCCGCATCCATCAGCGCGTGGCCTATTTTCGCTTCTTTCACATAAGCGCCGTCAACAGGAACCAGTACCTCATCCGTTCCCTTCAGGCCATCCGCGATGATAATCTGACAGCCGGTAGCATATGGTGAAAAACCGTTCAGATACGCAGTATCCATATGATCCAGCGCGTTCTTCCTGCTGCCCACGTAAAGTGTATTGCAATCCGTCAGGAAAGGCTTCCCGCCCAGCTCCTTTACCACATCTCCAACCACTTTCGCATAATTCGGACGCAGGAAGGCCAGATTGCCGTATTCTCCAAAATGAATCTTGATCGCTGCATACCGATCCTGAAAATCAATATCCCCGATACCGGCTGTCAAAATCAGCCGCTTCAGCTTCTGTAACAAATTCTCTTTAAACGTAGCTTCAAAGCTCGTGAAATATACTTTTGACCGATCCATAACGAAATCTCCCCTGTAGTGAATCGTGCCTGCGCGCAAAAAGCCGCAAGTCACTACTATTTTATTAGTATAACACAGACTGCCCATTTTCCAATGATTTTTTTGTGATTCTTTTCATAAAAGTTTTGTGAACAAAACAACTCCCGCAAAACGGGAGCTGTCTATTTTCATATTTCAAAAATCTGATCTTACTTAAGCCGCCATCTTCTTTTCCCGCATCAGGAGCACCCCGGTGACGCACATAAGGATGATTCCGAGAATGACGATCAGTAGGAAGCGATACTCCGTCAAGTCCGGCAATAATATAGACTTTTCTTTTAATTATAATGATTCACTTCCTGCATTCCCATGAAACTTTTTGTGGAAAAATGGAAACTTTTAAACAAAAGAGGCGGCCTCCCAATCATCTGATTGGAAAGGCCGTCAAAATCATGATATGTAAATTGGAAATAGATCAAACGTCCGTCCTCGCGCAGATATCCGAGAGGCAGCAGCGGTCACAGTACGGTTTTGTCCGCGCCGTGCAGACTTCCCGCCCATGCAGGACAAACCGATGGCAGAGATCGTTTCCCTCCTCCGGCGGCACCAGTTTCCACAGTGCCATCTCCACTTTTTTCGGATCTTTGATATGATCAACCAGCCCGATGCGGTTGGAAAGGCGGATGCAATGCGTATCCGTGACGATCGCCGGTTTGCCGAAGACGTCCCCCATGATCAGATTGGCGCTCTTTCGCCCCACACCCGGAAGCTTTAACAACGGGAGTATGAAAAAAAGTCTGTAAAAGTTTAAATGTTAGGTCTTCTATG
>JAJPZY010000055.1 GCA_021204085.1 Clostridiales bacterium
ATCATAGAAGACCTAACATTTAAACTTTTACAGACTTTTTTTCATACTCCCCCAGAATCGGCATCAGAAAATCGCGCGTCTGCACATTGCCGCGCATCAGTACATCCGCTTTCCCCTCTTTGATCAGGTCAATGGCAGCCTGCGTCACATTCTGATCATCCGGAATGTTGACGATTGTGTATTTGCGGGCGAACAGGCTCAGATCTTTTAACATGGTTGTAATCCGCCCTTCGTTGCCGAGGAGAATTAATTTTGCAAATCCTTCTGCCTCTGCCTGAAATGCACCAAGCAGGATGTTTTCGACATCTGCGCCGGCGATCACTACACGAATCGGGTTCGAAGCAGCCCTTGCTTTTTCTACGATAAAATCAAAATTTGTCTTGTACATTTTCCTTCCCTTCCTTCGTATTCTGTATTGTTTTAAAAACCCTTACATATGTTTCATTTTATAGTAGATGTATCTGATTGGTCAAGTGGTTTTTGTATCATAATACAATGACTTGTCTCATAAACTGTTTTTAAGAGAGAGGAGGATACAAGTGGAGCAGATTATTCGCCTGTTTCCTGTTTATATGCGGGAACAGATTATAGCTAGCGGTGTTTTCAAATGCGCACTTGAGGAAATACGGGTGCGGGTCAATGAATATCTGATGTTTCGGATTTGCGAGGGGGAACGGTTTCTTCGGGGAAGGGTGCTCGTGAGCGCGCCGGACGATTCCTGTGTGCGGATGTCGCGGGAGGATTTGGAGCAGATGTGCACCTTTATGTCAGAATATTCACTGTATGCTTATGAGGAAGAATTAAAGCAGGGGTTTCTGACGGTGCAGGGCGGTCATCGGATCGGTGTTTGCGGACAGGTTTCTGCGGAAAACGGGCGTATCCGCCGCATCTGGCCGATTTCCTATCTGAATATCCGGATTGCGCGGGAGTTTAAGGGATGTGCCCGGAAAATGGTTTCGCTTTTATACAGAGACGGGAATTTTCTGGACACGCTGATTCTTTCCGCTCCGGGAATCGGAAAGACGACGCTTTTGCGTGATCTGGTGCGGATGATTTCTGTCGGCGGCAGCTGGTGTTTTGGGAAAAAAGTCGGTCTTGTGGATGAGCGGTCTGAGATTGCCGGGAGTATACGGGGAATTCCGCAGAATGATGTTGGGTTTCGGACAGATGTACTCGATGGGTGTCCGAAAGAAACGGGTATGATGCTGTTGGTGCGGTCAATGTCGCCGGAAGTGCTGGCTGTAGATGAGATCGGAGGAAAAGAGGACATGGATGCGCTGCGGTACGCCATGCGCTGCGGAGTGGGAATCCTTGCGACGATACATAGCCGCAGCCTCGGGGAATTGTGGGAAAAACCGGGGTGGGAGCAGTGCAGGAAAGAAAAAATGTTTTCACGCTATCTCGTGCTGGAGTTTGTGTCCGGGGAGCGTGCTTATCAGGTTTTTGACGGGGCGGGCCAAAGAATTGCCGGCGGAAGCTGGACGGACCATGCTTAAACTGACCGGCGCAGTCTGCGTCCTGACCGCCTGTATCGGATATGCCGCTGTGCTTACGGAAAAACAGAAAAACCACCGGGAAGTGCTTCTTTCGCTGATTCGGATAATGAATCTTCTGGCAGACAAAATCCGATATGAAAGAATGACAATGGCGGAAGCGCTGGGAGGGTTGAACCGAAAATACCGCGGACCGGCAGGAGATGTTTTAAATCGGATTGCGGAAAAATTGCGGGAGGATGTCTGGGAAAGCCTTGAGATGGTCTGGCGCTTTTGCTTTAAGGAAAAACAGCGGGAATTATTTCTGACGGACGAGGAGATGGATATTGTCCTGGAAACAGGAAAAAATCTCGGCTATCTGGATGTTGAGGCGCAGGCAATGCATCTACTGCATTGCAGGGAAAGACTGGAACAAAAGCTGTACGAGGCGGAGAAGGAGATGGCGGAAAAACAAAAAATATACCGATGTCTTGCTGTGGCCGCGGGGGTGATGGTGATTCTTGTGCTCGTATAAGAGGCGGAGGAAGAGTATGGATGTAAATCTTTTGTTTAAAATAGCTGCTGTGGGTATTCTGGTGACTGTGATCGGACAGGTTTTAAAACACAGCGGCAGGGAGGAACACGCCTTTTTGACCAGTCTGGCCGGGCTTATTATCGTACTGTTCTGGATTGTACCGTATATTTATGATCTGTTTGAGCAAATTCGGGAGTTATTTTCACTGTGATACAAAATCAATCGCCCTGGGAAGAAAGTCGAGGTGGGAAGATGATCCGGGTTGCCTTAATCGGATTGGGAGGAGTTATTCTGGCGCTTCTTATGCAGCAGCAGAAAAGGGAATATGCGCTTTATATCAGCCTTGGCACAGCGCTGATCATTCTCGGTTTTTGTGTAAATCGCCTGGAAGCAGTGTTTGAAACCGTGCAGAAAATTCAGGAATACGCACAGATTGATTCATCCATGGTTCGGATTTTACTGAAAATGATCGGAATTACATATGTTTCGGAGTTCTCCTGCCAGATTTGCAGGGACGCAGGATACGGAGCGCTGGGCAGCCAGATAGAAATGTTTGCAAAGCTGTCGATGCTTGCGGTCAGCATGCCGGTGCTGTTGGTGTTAATTGAAACGATAGAAGGGCTGATGGGGATATGAGGGCGATGGAAAAAATCATGACAGCTCTGTTCCTGGCAGTTTTTTTCAGCCTTATGCGGACCTGTCCTGCCGGGGCGCAGGGAATCTCTGATCCGGGGGAAATGCCGGGCGAAATTCAGTATACATTTGTCGGAAAGACAGATGCAGATACCGGTGAACAGCAGATTTTACAGACAAGTGCGGATTCAGTGAATTCAGGGCAGGGGGATGACAGCGGTACGGCACTGGATGATGACATTGCAGATCTGACAGAATCCCTTTTGGCTCAGTTGGATCTGGATGCGATCGACGATCTGTTTTCGGAAAATGAAGATACGAAAGAGATTTCATTTACTGATATTGTAAGGGAACTTCTGGATCCCGGGTCGGAAATCACGAAACATGATATCGGAGAGAGGATATTTGCCATGGTTTTCTCGGAAGCTGCGGAGTATCGGACCCTGATGATACGCCTGATGATTCTTACTCTCGCATTTGCGTTTTTTAACAGTTTTATCAGTGCGTCTCCGGATAGTTCTATTTCAAAAACAGGATTTTATATGTACTTTCTGGTGCTGATGGCGTTGCTGATGGAGTCTTATCTGGTAGTTTCCGGCATTTTTACGGAAGTGATGGGGCGTGTTGTTGAAATGATGGAAGCACTGATCCCGGCATTTACCATGACTCTTGTTTTTGCTTCCGCACAGACAACGGCCGCTGTGTTTTATCAGATTGCAATCGCTGTCATCTGGATGGTTGAGCGTCTTCTGATCCATATTGCGGCACCGGCAGTTCATGTCTATATGGTTTTGCAGATTTTAAATTGTTTTACCGGGGAAAAATTGATCTCGCGGCTGACCGCACTGATTCGGAAACTTATCCTCTGGACGCTTCGGGCATTGTTGGCGGGCGTGACCGGAATCAATGTCATAGAAGCGATGATCGCACCGTCTCTGGATAATCTGAAAAAAGCATCTGTTGCGAAAGCATTGGGAATGATTCCGGGGCTGGGGAATGTTACGGAGGCGGTGAGTAATCTTTTTCTGGGATCAGCGCTGGTGATTAAAAATGGTGTGGGAGCGGCTGCGATGATCGCGTTGGTCAGCGTTATTTTTGCGCCCGTGGTTAAAATGTTTGTGTTTTTGCTGATGTATAAAGCGGCAGGGGCTGTCGTTCAGCCGTTTGCCGGTTCACAGGTAAGCGGATGTATTGACTGTGTCGGAGAGAGCGCCGCACTTCTCATCAGAACTTTGCTGGTGGGAACTTTGCTGTTTCTGATCACAATTGCGCTCGTAATCACGGCAGTGCGGTAATCTCATCAGGGAAAAGTACAGGGAGGATTTGGTATGATGTCCGGAATTTTATCCTGGGTAAAACAGATGATTTTTCTGCTTGTTTTTCTGAACATGGCGCAGCAGCTTTTGCCGAATGTGCGTTATCGGAAATATTTTCGTTTCCTTTGCGGGCTTATCTTTATTGCCGTATTGATGGGGCCGGTGCTCTCGGTTTTCGGAGCCGAGGATTGGGAGGCGGCGCTGTATTCGCAGATCCTCGATAACGGGGATGCGTGGATGGACGAATCGAAAACGGAAGATGTGCAGGTGGATTTTTCGGAAATGGAAGAGACGCAGCTATCGTTGTATCGGGAATATGAGGAAAGGATGGCGGAGGATCTGACGGAATGAAAATCTGGGAAGTGTTTTTTAAACAAAAGAAATGGAAAAAAGTCAAAAAGGATCAGTGGTTCATTCTTTTCCTGCTGGGAGTCCTTCTCCTTGTCATTGCGGTTCCGGCAAGTTGTGAGCAATCTGTTTCTGTAAATGAAGCAGAGCAGGAGGATGCGCCTGATAAAGAAATTAGTTATGCCGATTATGAGACGGAAGTGGAGGAGCGCTTAAAAAGTGTTCTTTCCCGGATGGACGGGGTCGGAGAAGTAGAGGTGATGGTCACATTCCGGGACAGCGGGGAGTCGGTGGTGGAGAAAGATGTGACTTACTCCAGGGAAGATTCTTCCTCAGAGACGGACGGTGTGCAGGAAAGCCGGATACAGAGCAGTGAAGAGACTGTTTACAGCGACGATTCCGATGACGGCACTCCATATGTGAGCAAAACAGTTGCACCGACCATCGAGGGTGTGCTGGTAGTGGCTGAGGGCGGAGAAAATAAATCTGTGGCTGCGGATATTTCCGAGGCTGTGGAAGCATTATTCGGGGTGGAGGCACATAAAATAAAGGTAGTTAAGATGAATACAGTACGGGAGGGAACGGAATGAAAAAGTTATTTCGGAAAAACCAGATTATAATTACAGCGCTTGCTTTAATGATCGCAGTAGCCGGATATATCAGCTACACCCAGACGGCGTCGGAGGATGCCGTGGAGACAGCAACAGAGGAAACCGCAGATACATATGAGATTTCCGATGAGGATACTGTGGCAGAGGTTTTTACGGATACGGAAGATGACACGGAACCGGTGTCCGCAGATTCCGGAACGGAGGATGACGGAGCAGGAGATACATCAGGCAGCGGCTCGGAGGAAGGCGGCGGTTCTGATGGATCGGAGGATATCGGGGAAACGGACACAACAGCGGCGGGGGAGACGGTTTTGACGTCTGCGTCGGGCACTGTGGATTATGCGTCTGAAGTAAAACTGAACCGGGAACAGGTACGGTCCAAAAATAAGGAAACCCTTCAGAATATTATTGACAGCACCTCGCTTACGGACGCACAGAAACAGGATGCTGTGGATGCGCTGGTTGCCATAACTGATGTGGCAGAGCGGGAGAATGCGGCGGAACTGCTTCTCTCGGCAAAAGGATTTACCGATGTGGTTGTGAGCATCACCGACAGTACGGCGGATGTAGTGTTGAATATGGGAGATGTTACGGATGCGAAACGGGCGCAGGTCGAGGATATCGTAAAGCGGAAGACCGGAATCAGCGCGGAAAATATTATTATCACACCGATCACGGAATAGCCCGGTTTTACAAAAGCTGACTTGAATAATATGTCTGAGTATGTTAGAATTATTTCCGCAAATGTGCATGTATCCCGATATATGAACAAAAAGGAGTTTTGCGTATGTCAGACTTTGAAAAAAGGCCAGCTGATGAAGACAGAGAAGCAGTTGATGTCAATGATATGAATTCTTCGGATGGTACAGAGGAATCAGAGAATACTGACCGCAATGCGGAGCTTGATACCGGTGCACCGGCGGTCGGAGAGGATTGTACGGATAACGATTCGGATATGAGAGAAGAATCGTTTGACTTGAAGAAGATTACGAAGAAAGAGAAAGAAATGCCTGGGGCGGCGTCCGAGCCGGAGCAGGCTGCAGAAGAAGCGGCGGATGCGTCTGAGAAAGAGATGATGGCCGGGCTTGAAAAAGCGGAGGAGAAAAAGTCAGAAGCATCTGAATCGGAAGGGGATATTCTGGATGATCTGGAGTTTATTTCCCATGAGTCTGTGAGAGATAAGTCCAAGGCCGCGACCGGAGAGGTGATTGAGGGAGAGCATGTTTCCCGAAAAAAGACGAAACGCAGGAGCGTGGATGCCGGAGCTGCAAAGAAAGAGGCCGTTCAGAAAATTGTCAGAAAGAATATTGTGCTGATCATTATAGTTGTGATCGTGGTAATCTGCCTGATTGTTGCAGCAGTCAGCACCTATCGCAGAAATGCGGCGAAAAAGGCGGAGGCAAATAAGGAACAGCCGATTTCCTCTCAGGAATATGAGACGGATGCCTATACGCAGATCAATGAGTTGATTGCTGCTTACTATGACTGCTATGCAGAGGGAAATGTGGACGGTATTATCCAGTACGCATATCCCATGTCGGAGACGGAGCAGACGTATATTCAGATGTACAGTGCTTTTGTAGAAAGCTATGAGAACATCGTCTGCTACACGAAGACCGGGCTGGACGACTCTTCTTATATTGTATCTGTATCTTTTGAGGTGAAATATAATGATGCGGAGACAACCGCCGCCGGAATGGATTTCTTTTATGTAAAAATTGCGGACAACGATACTGCGTATATTGATAATACCTACAGCCCGTTTAATCTCCTGTATCAGGAATATTCGCTGGATCAGGAGATCCTGCAGTTGATTCAGGCATATGAGCAGAGTGATGATGTGATCGCGCTGCAGGCGGGGGTCCAGACCAGCTATGAGCAGGCGCTCTCAGCGGACGAATCGCTTGCCGCCTTGGTGAATGGGGATCTGGCAAGTGCGGTTCAGGCCTGGAAGGACGAGTATGAATCGGTTCTGGAAGAGAAAGCAGCACAGGCTGCCGCACAGGTAGAAGAACAGACTGCCAAAGAGGAGGCAGAAGGAGATACATCTGCGGATGAAGAGGCAGAGGAATCTGACGAGGAGACAGCGGAGGAGTCTTCTGATCTGGAAGAGACCGAGGATAAGGCATGGGTTTACGTAAATGATACGGTTTATATTCGCGAGGAGCCCAGTGAATCTTCTGAGGCGCTGGCATCAGCGAGGAAGGGGTCGCAGATTCGTCAGCTGGCAACAACTTCTAATGGCTGGACGAAAGTAAAGAGCGGCGACATCGTCGGTTATATTAAGAGTGAGTATATTTCCGAATCCGCCACAGCCACATCGTCTTCCGGCAGTTCGGTGAAGGAGGGGGCGACGATTACCCTGACTTCCTCCGTAAATGTCCGCTCATCCATGAGTGAAAGTTCGGATCGTGTCGGACTGGCATACGCAGGAGAGAAGGTTAAGGTTGTCAAGAGCTACAGTGAAGGCTGGACGAAGGTTACGTGGAACGGAGAGACGGGATATATCCGGACAGACATTCTCGCCGAGCAGTAAATGATGTGAATAGTAACGAAAGGGTCTTGCCAGCTTGAGCTGATCAGGGTGGCAGGATCTTTTTGCTTGTATCATAGGAAAGACCTTGTTGCTGTAAAGTGCTAAAGTGTTGACTTTCCTATGATAGAGTATAAAATACATGAATTATTTTATGTGAGGAAAACTGTGAACAGGGAAGAAAATTTAGAAAACGGGATACGGATCAATAAATACCTGGGCGAGGCCGGTGTATGTTCCAGACGAGAAGCAGATCGTGAAATTGAGGCGGGTCATGTGCGAATCGACGATCGCATCGCGGTATGCGGGGACCGCGTGATGCCGGGGATGCGGGTGTTCTTTCACGGGGAGCCGGTATTGCCAAAGGAAAAGCCGGTTCTCATTGCATTCAATAAGCCGAGAGGGATTGTGTGCACAGCTGAAAAACGGGAAGAAAACAATATTATTAATTATATCAATTATCCTTCCAGAATATATCCGATCGGCCGGCTGGATAAAGATTCCGAAGGTTTGATCCTTTTGACGAATCAGGGAGATCTGGTGAACCGGATCATGCGTGCGGGAAATTTTCATGAAAAAGAGTACGTGGTCACCGTGGACCATGACATCACGGATGAGTTCCTGGAGGGGATGCGCCGGGGCGTTTATCTGGAGGAACTGGATGTCACCACAAGGAGGTGTATGGTCGAAAAAAAGAGCAGACGTACGTTTTCCATGGTGCTGACGCAGGGGTACAACCGCCAGATTCGGAGAATGTGTATGGCCTTTGGATATCGGGTGCGGCGTCTGGTCCGGGTACGGATCATGAATATCCGGCTTTCGGATCTGGAGCCGGGGACATACCGGGATGTTACCGGTGCGGAAAAGCGGGAGCTTTACCGTCTGCTTGAGGGATCTTACAGTGCCCCGCGGGGAGACGGCAGGACTGTAAGCCGGAAGCGCTGACGGCAGAAGAGAACAGCGGAGTATAAATGCAAATAATATATGGGTACAGCGTGATCCGAAAGCAGACAGGTAAGTTGCTCTTGCTATTTGTGATTGCTGTACCGGTATGGAGAATGCAGATGGATGAGCGAAAACAATATGACGAATTGAAAAACAGAATTGAGTACCATATGAACCGGTATTACAATGAGGATGCGCCGGAGATCAGCGACTATGAGTATGATCAGCTGATGCTGGAGTTAAAATCACTGGAGCAGTCACATCCGGATTGGGTTACCGCGGATTCGCCGACACAGAAGGTAGGCGGAAGTACGAAGCGGGAAGCCGGAGTGGAGGTTACCCATCATGTCCCGATGCTCAGCATTCAGGATGTGTTTACAAAGGAAGAGATCGTGGCATGGGTGGAAAAAGTACAGCAGATGCATCCGGATGCGAGGTTCTGTGTGGAGGAAAAAATTGACGGACTTTCCATGAGCCTTCGCTACCAGGATGGAAAGCTGATGCTTGCCGAGACCAGAGGCAACGGTCTGTCAGGGGAGGATGTAACGCAGAACGCGCTGGTGATTCCGGATGTACGAAAAACGTTGGATCTGCCCGGATATGTGGAATTGCGCGGCGAGGTTTATATGTCGCTTAAGGACTTTGACCGTTTTAATGAAGAACAGGAAAACGCCGGGAAAAAGACGGCGGCAAATCCGAGAAATCTGGCTGCGGGGACGCTCCGTCAGCTGGATTCCGCTGTCGTAAAAAAGCGGGGATTGAAAATGTTTGTTTTTAACGTGCAGGACGCTTACGATAACGGCGACGCGGTTTTAATGGGTTCTCATGCTGCGGGCCTGGATTTGCTGCAGAAAAAAGGTGTTGCTGTGGTGGCGCATACCCCGTGTTCGACGGCGGAGGAAGTGCTCGCAGCGATTGATGCCATTGGGGAAAGCCGCGGCAATCTGGGACATGATCTTGACGGAGCTGTGGTCAAAATTGATCAGATTGCATATCGGGCTGATTTTCCGGCCGGAAGCAAATATTCTGCCGGACATATTGCCTACAAATATCCGCCGGAGGAAAAAGAAGTCGTCATCGATCAGATAGAGGTCAATGTCGGAAGAACCGGGAAAATGACGTTTCGGGCGATTTTTGCGCAGCCGGTGCGGCTTTGCGGGACGAATGTTCAGAAGGCGACGCTGCATAATATTGATTTTATTCACAGTCTTGGTATTTCCGAAGGATGCCGGGCGATCTGCAGGAAGCAGGGCGAGATTATCCCGGCGATTGTGCGTGTGACTCAGAGGACAGAGCGGCCGTATGAAGCACCGACGGCCTGTCCCGTCTGCGGTGCGCCGCTCATCCGGGAGGAGGATACCTGTGACATTTACTGTGTCAATCCCTCCTGCCCCGCGCAGCTGAAACGCACGCTTTCTTATTTTGTCGGAAAAGACGCGATGGATATCAAAAATTTCGGCAGCCGGTATGTTGAAAGTCTGGTAGAAGAGGGGTATATTAACAATGCAGCGGATATCTATCGGCTCGCAGAGTATCGGGAAGAACTGATCGAGAAAGGAATTCTCGGGAAAGAGAAAAATACAGACCGTATTCTCGCTTCGATTGAAAACTCCAAAGCGAATGAGGCATCTGCTCTTCTGACTGGTTTTGCCATCCGGAATGTGGGGCGGATATCGGCCCGGTCAATTATGCGGCAATATCACAGCCTATGGGAACTTGCAGATGCTGCGGTAGAAGAACTGGTAGAACTGCCGGACGTGGGTGAAATCACCGCGAGGTCGATACATGCATTTTTTGAGGAAGAGAGTAATCGGAATCTGCTGAAGCAGTTCGAAGAGCTCGGAGTGAATATCACATCGGAAGCAAGTGCGGACACCGGTGCGTCAAAGCCTCTGGATGGGCTGACGATCGTTGTTACGGGGACACTGGCTCACTTCGGGCGGAAAGAAATCGCTGCGTTTATTGAGGAACACGGCGGAAAGTGTACCGGAAGCGTCAGCAAAAAGACCGGGTTTCTGGTGGCCGGGGAAAATGCAGGTTCCAAACTGGAGAAGGCGAAGAGTCTGGGCATACCTGTGATTTCAGAAGAGGAACTGATGCAGATGTGCCGAAGCTGATTTTCGTGATTGAATAAAACAGTTTTCAAATCAGGTTTTATTTGTTATACTTGTTCCGAATAGATAATATGCCGGAAAGCTCCGGCGGTACGATAAAGGAGGTTTTATCATGGCTGAGAACAGGAATTCTATTAAGCTGAAGGCGAACGCGATGGGTGAGGTACAGGTGGCGGATGAGGTGATCACGATCATTGCCGGCCTGGCGGCGACTGAAGTCGAAGGCGTGACCTCCATGTATGGGAATATCACGAATGATCTGGTGAGCCGTCTGGGCATGAAGAATTTGTCCAAGGGCGTGCGGATTTCCATGGACGAGGAAAATAAGGTTGCCGTTGATCTGGCATTGAATATTGCTTATGGATATACGATTCCGGAGGTATCCGGAAAAGTGCAGGAAAAGGTAAAAGCAGCAATTGAAAATATGACGGGCCTGGAAGTTTCCAGTGTGAATATTCGTATTGCCGAAGTGAATATGAAGCAGTCTGTTTAGAAACAGAGAGAATTGGTGAGTGCCGGATTTTCCGCACAAAAGAGTATAGTTATCAGAAATAAAACCGTACTGACAGGGAGAGGAATATGAGCCGAAGAGAGATCAGAGACCAGATTTTTAAAATATTATTTCGCGTGGAATTTTATGACAGGGAGGAGCTGGAGAATCAGATTGCGCTCTTTTTAGAAGATTTGCACGCGGATGAGAAAGATTCGGCTTATATTGTGTCGAAGATCCGGGATATTTTTGCACATCTGGATGAAATTGACGCTCAGATCAATGCCGGTGCTGAAAAGTGGAAGACCGGACGTATGGCAAAGGCGGAGCTTGCGATCATTCGTCTGGCGGTTTATGAGATGAAATATGAGGAGGAGATCCCGGTGTCCGTGGCGATCAATGAGGCTGTGGAACTGGCAAAGACATACGGTTCCGACCACGGAGCGTCTTTTGTCAACGGGGTTCTTGCGAAGCTGGTATGACGAAACATGTGTACTCTGTAGGGCAGGTCAATGCCTATATCAGGAATATGTTTGCCCAGGATTTTATGATGAATCATATTTATGTCAGCGGCGAGGTGTCGAACTGCAAATATCATTCATCCGGGCATGTTTATTTTACATTGAAGGATTCCTCGGGGATTCTTTCGGCAGTAATGTTCGCCGGATCGAGGAAAAACGGTCTCAACTTTCCTATGAAGGCCGGCGATAAAGTGATTGTTTTTGGAGAAATCCGCGTCTATGAGAGGGATGGAAAATATCAGCTGTATGCGCAGCAGATCACTCCTCAGGGCGCGGGTCTGCTTTATCAGCGGTTTGAAAAGTTAAAACAGGAGCTGGAAGAGATGGGGATGTTTTCCCCGGAGTATAAGCAGCCGATTCCCGTGCATGCGTCGCGGATCGGAGTAGTGACGGCGCCGACGGGAGCAGCCATTCAGGATATTCGCAATATTTCCTGCCGCCGCAATCCGTTTGTCCAGCTGATCCTTTACCCTGCGCAGGTACAGGGGGAGGGGGCTGCCCAGTCGATCGTCAATGGCATCCGTGCGCTTCAGGAGCATGATGTGGATGTGATCATTGTGGGACGGGGCGGCGGTTCGATGGAAGATTTATGGGCTTTTAATGAGGAAATTGTAGCCCGGGCGATATTCGACTGCCCGATTCCCGTGATATCAGCGGTCGGACATGAGACGGATACAACCATTGCGGATTATGTGGCGGACTTGCGTGCGCCTACGCCTTCCGCAGCCGCGGAGCTGGCTGTTTTCGACATTCATCAGACCTTTGATTTCCTGGACAGCATCCGTCTTACGATGAACCGAAGAATCGGCGAGCGGATGGAGGCCGCGCAGGCACGGATTCGGCAGTATGAGTTAAAACTTCAGATTCTGAATCCGAAGAATCGTCTTCTCGAACACCGTCAGGCAGCGGCAGATTATCAGGAGCATATTCAGAGCCGGATGGAAAACATTCTTGTTGAGAAACGCCATAAACTGGAACTTTATGCGGCCGGACTGGATGCAGGGTCTCCGTTAAAGAAGCTTGCGGGTGGGTACGCCTGGATGACAAAAGCAGACGGAAAGCGGCTGCACGGCGTGGCGGAGCTCTCCGTGGGAGATCAGGTAAAGGCATATCTGGCGGATGGCGCTTTTACTGCCCGGGTGGAAGAGGTGCAGGGAGAATAAAATGGATAAAATAAAGTATGCGAATGAAGACCCGGAGAAAGATGTAATCCCGGAGAACCCGGAAACAAAAGATACTTCTCTGGAAGAGATGTTTGCGGAGCTGGATGAGATTCTTGCAGCAATGGATGACAGAGAGGTTTCTCTGGAAGATGCTTTTTTACTTTATGAAAAAGGCATGAAAAAGATTCGTCAGTGCAATAAAAAGCTGGATCTTGTAGAAAAGAAAATGCTGGTTATTGCAAAGGACGGGACGGAGGAGCCGTTCGAATAAAAGTGAATTTGAAACCAATGTTTGAATGAAGGTGTAAAAAATAATGCTTGTGAAAGGAAAACTATGAGTTTCAGGGAGGAATTGAGCGCGCATACCGCAGAGGTGGAGCGCGTGATAAAAAAATATCTGCCGCCGGAGGAGGGGTTTCAGAAGACGGTGATTGAGGCGATGAATTACAGCTTCCTGGCGGGAGGCAAGCGGCTGCGCCCCATGCTGATGATGGAGACATATCGTCTTTTCGGCGGGGAGGGGACTGTGATCGAACCGTTTATGGCTGCCATCGAGATGATTCATACCTATTCTCTGATACATGATGACCTGCCCGCGATGGATGATGATGAGTACCGCAGGGGGCAGAAGACGACCCACGTGGTCTATGGCGAGGCTATGGCAATTCTGGCCGGAGACGGTCTTTTAAACCTGGCTTTTGAGACTGCAGTAAGGGCACTGGAGGAGGAACCCGGAAATGCGCGTGCGGTGAAAGCGATGAGGATTCTGGCCCGCAATGCCGGAATTTACGGGATGCTCGGCGGTCAGGTTGTTGATGTGGAGTCTGAGGGTATGCAGGTCGGGCAGGAAAAGCTGGATTTTATCTATGAGCTGAAAACGGGTGCGCTTATCGAGGCTTCCATGCTGATCGGAGCTGTTTTGGGCGGCGCGGATGAGGAACAGCAGGAAGTGATCCGGCGGGCAGCCGGGGACGTGGGGCTTGCTTTTCAGATTCAGGATGATATTCTGGATATGGTCGGTGATCAGGCTGTCCTCGGAAAACCCATCGGAAGTGATGAGAAGAATGAAAAGACAACCTATGTTACTATTCGGGGACTGGAACAGGCGGCTGCTGATGTGGAGATGATTTCTAACCGCGCCATTGATCAGGTGAACAGCCTGCCAATGCAGAATGAATTTTTAAATGAATTGTTAAAATATCTGATTGGGAGAAATAAGTAATGGCTGTACTGGATCTGATTAACAGAGAAAATGATATTAAAAAACTGCAGCCTGAACAGCTGCCGCTTCTTGCGGAGGAGATTCGTGCTTTCCTGCTGGAACATGTCTCAAAGACAGGCGGACATCTGGCGTCAAACCTCGGAGCCGTGGAGCTTACGATGGCGCTTCATCTGATTTTGAATTTTCCGGAGGATAAGCTGATCTGGGATGTGGGACATCAGTCTTATACACATAAGATACTGACCGGACGGAAAGAGGGCTTTGACCATTTGCGTCAGCTGGGAGGCATGAGCGGATTTCCGAAACGGGCAGAGAGCGATTGCGACTGTTTTGACACGGGTCACAGTTCCACTTCGATTTCTGCCGGATTGGGGTTTGCTCACGCAAGAGATCTGCTCGGAGAAACCTACAATGTTGTTTCCGTGATCGGGGACGGAGCCATGACCGGCGGTCTGGCTTATGAAGCGTTGAATAATGCGGTAGATCTGAAAACCAATTTTATCATTGTATTGAATGATAATAAGATGTCAATTTCGGAGAATGTCGGCGGTATGGCGCGGCACCTTGCTTCCATGCGAATGGCAGAGGCCTATCAGGAGTTTAAGAGTGATGTTCACAGTTCTCTGGACCGGCTCCCCTACGGCGAACGTGTGGCACGTCGGATACATAAGACAAAGAACAGTTTAAAACAGCTGCTGATTCCGGGAATGCTATTTGAGAACATGGGAATTACTTATCTGGGACCGGTAAGCGGACATAATCTCGAAGATATGCTGCATATTTTCCGGGAAGCGCAGAAAGTAAGCGGCGCGGTTCTTGTTCATGTGCTGACAGATAAAGGAAAAGGCTACCTTCCGGCGGAGCAGCGGCCGGATCGTTTTCACGGTATCGGACCGTTCGATGTCGAGACCGGCTGTGCAGTGAAATCAAAGAAAAAGCCGGACTACACGGATGTGTTTTCTACGGTTATCTGTAAGATTGCGGCCAAAAACGACCGTGTGGTTGCGTTAACTGCGGCGATGGCGGACGGGACGGGGCTTCGGCGTTTTCAATCGGAATTCCCGGATCGTTTCTTTGACGTCGGCATTGCGGAAGGACATGCGGTGACATTCGCAGCCGGGATGGCGGCATCCGGACTGCATCCGGTGTTTGCGGTGTATTCCTCCTTTTTACAGAGAGGATTTGATGAGATTGTCCATGATGTCTGTATGCAGAATCTGCCGGTGACCTTTGCGGTTGACCGTGCGGGACTGGTGGGAGCCGATGGCTCCACGCACCACGGACTGATGGACCTGTCCTATCTGTCCATGATGCCGAACATGACAGTCATGGCGCCGAAAAATAAATGGGAATTGGCGGACATGCTCTGGTTCGCATCCAGATATGAGGGACCGACGGCAATCCGTTATCCGCGCGGACAGGCTTTTGACGGATTAAGAGAGTACCGTACACCTATCCGGTATGGCAGAAGCGAGTGGATTTATGAGGAGCGTCAGATCGCAGTTTTTGCGGTGGGTTCTATGGTAGAGATCGCACTGGAGGTTCACGAAAAGCTCTGCCAAAAGGGGTATGAGTCTTCTCTGATCAATGCGAGGTTTGTAAAACCTGTTGATACAGAGGCCATTCGAGAGGCATTGAGAGAGCATATTCTGATTGTGACGATGGAGGAAAATCTGCTCCACGGCGGGTTCGGGGATGCAGTGGAAGAGTACCTGGAAAAAACCGGCGCAGACGTTTCAGTCCTGACATTTGGGGTAGAAGATTGTTTTATTTCTCATGGAACGGTGCAGCAGCTTCGGGAAAAGGCCGGACTGGATGCAGCCCATATGACGCAGAAAATCATTGATGTTTTTGATGAACTCTGAGAAAGTGGAGAAAAATGATAAAAGAACGTTTGGACGTCCTTCTTGTAAAACGAAATCTTGCTCCCTCCCGGGAAAAGGCAAAAACTATGATCATGGCCGGCTCTGTTTTTGTGGAAAACCAGAGGGAGGATAAAGCGGGGGCAACATTTGCGGATACTGTGAACATAGAAATTCACGGAAATACGTTAAAGTATGTCAGCCGCGGCGGACTTAAACTCGAAAAAGCGATGGATCGTTTTTCTTTAAACTTAAGCGGAAACGTCTGTATGGATATTGGCGCTTCCACCGGGGGATTTACGGATTGTATGCTGCAGAACGGCGCGGCGAAGGTTTATGCTGTGGATGTGGGATACGGGCAGTTCGCCTGGAAGCTTCGGCAGGACGATCGGGTCGTTTGCATGGAGAAGACCAATATCCGCTATGTAAAGCCGGAGGATATCGGGGAAGCGCTGGATTTCGCATCCGTGGATGTGTCCTTTATTTCCCTGACAAAAGTTCTCGGTCCGGCATATGCTCTTTTAAAAGATGGCGCCCAGATGGTCTGTCTGATTAAACCGCAGTTCGAAGCCGGAAGGGAAAAAGTCGGTAAAAAAGGGGTGGTGCGTGATCCGAAGGTGCATCTGGAAGTGGTGGAAAAGATTCTCTCCTTTGTGCGGGAAATCGGTTTTCAGGTATTGCATCTTGATTTTTCACCGATCAAAGGGCCGGAAGGAAATATTGAGTATCTGGTACACATTCAAAAAGACGGCGGCGGACAGAGTGCAGAGATTGACGCAGCTGCTGTAGTAGATGCGGCACACGCTGCGCTGGATTAGATTATGAAAAAATTTTTTATTATAACAAATGAACACAGAGACAGAGACCTCTCCGTGACCCGTTCGCTGTTGGATTACATCGAGGCGAAGGGCGGTACCGGCAGTTTTTACGTAAGCAATGAATCAAAGTGGAATAAGCGGGGTTTGCGGGAATTGCAGATCGATGAAGTGGATGCTGACTGCATCATTGTTCTGGGCGGGGACGGTACGATGGTGCGTGCGGCCAGAGATATGGCGCGGATGGGAATCCCTCTGATCGGTGTCAACCTCGGTACGCTCGGGTATCTGTGCGAGCTGGATGTGACGACTGTGTATTCCGCGATTGACGGCCTGTTTGAGGATCGCTATGAGGTGGAAAAACGTATGATGATCGAAGGCATTGTACCGGAACAGGATCCGGGTGCAAAGCCGGTAGCGGCCATGAATGATATTGTGATTCACCGCGCGGGCAACTCTCAGATTATTAACCTGATCCTGATGGTCAACGGGGAATATCTGACGACCTACAGCGCGGACGGAATGATCATCGCCACGCCCACCGGTTCTACGGGATACAGTATGTCTGCCGGAGGCCCGGTCGTGGATCCCAGATCGGAGCTTTTGCTGATCACGCCGATCAATGCGCATTCTTTTTCGACCAGAAGCATTGTTGTAGGTGCGGACGCTGAAATCGAAGTGATCCTCTCAAAACGCCGGCAGGAGCGGGATGAGGAGGCGCAGGTAACCTTTGACGGCGACCATTTTGTCTCATTAAAAGTGGGGGAGCGGATCCGAGTTCGGAAAGCGGAAGTTTCTGCGCAGGTTATGAAGGTGAATCAGCTGAGCTTTCTTCAGATTCTGAGAAAGAAAATGACATAAGTCCGTAGCGGCGGGGGATTGCGGAATGATTCGAGGTATCATAACCTTTTATCACCGGAATCATATGGTAAAAACGAAAAGGGAGAAGGGCAGTGAAGGAACATCGTCAGGCAAAAATTTTAGAGATTATCCGCCGGCAGGAGGTAGAGACGCAGGAGGAACTCTGTGATCTGTTAAACCGTGAAGGGTTTCGGATCACGCAGGCGACCGTCTCCCGCGATATACGGGAGCTGAAGCTGACAAAGGTCTCATTAAACGGCGGCAGGAAAAAATATATCTCACTCTCCGACATGGGGGATGAGATGAGCGATAAATACAGCCGGACGTTCCGGGACAGCGTCGTCTCGGTTGATATGGCACAGAATATCCTCGTGCTGAAAACCGTGTCGGGGATGGCGATGGCTGTCGCGCTGGCAATCGATACCATGGACTGCCGGGAGATCGTGGGAAGCATCGCAGGCGATGACACCGTGATATGCGCCGTGCGCACCGTCGAGGAGACCGAAGCGCTGGTGCGCAGGCTCTCGGATATCCTGCGCAACTAACTGTGATATGTAAAATTGTTATATCGGCCGCTTCCGTCAAAAAATTTTCAGAAAACTTTCAAAAAACTTGAGGGAGTAGAAGGAGAAAATATGCTGTTAAGTCTGCATGTGAAGAATCTGGCGCTGATCGAGGAGGAGGAGGTCAGCTTCGGCCCGGGATTAAATATTCTCTCCGGAGAAACCGGCGCGGGAAAATCAATTCTGATCGGCTCGATTAATCTGGCGCTCGGCGGAAAAGCGCCGCGTGAACTGATGAGGAAAAATGCAGAGTATTGCCTGGTAGAGCTTACGTTTTCGGCAGAGCAGGAGCATCTGGTGCGGAAACTGGAAGCGCTGGAAATTTTCCCGGAGGACGGTCAGGTGATCATGACACGGAAAATCATGAAATCCGGCCGCAGTGTCTGCCGCATCAACTCGGAGACAGTGTCTGCTGCGCTGATGCGAAAGGTTGCGTCACTTTTGATTGATATTCACGGACAGCATGAACATCAGTCTCTGCTTACCAAAAAGAATCATATGAAGTATCTGGATGCCTATGCCAGAAAAGAACTGGGGGACAGGCTGCAGAGTCTGGGCAGCGCTTATCGGGAGTATACGGAGTGTAAAAAGCTTTTGGAAGAGGCGTCGCTGGACCGGGAACAGCAGCAGAGAGAATTGTCCTTCCTGGAGTTTGAAATTCAGGAGATTGAGGAGGCGCACCTTGCCGTCGGTGAGGATGAGGAGCTGGAAGCGGAATATCGGAGGCTTTCAAACGGAAGGAAGATTCTGGAGGCAGCGGCAGAAAGCAGAGAGCTTATCGCTGATGGGGCAGAAAATGCCTCTGATAATATCAGCCGGGCGGTGCGGGCGCTTTTATCTATATCAGAATATGATGAGCAGATTTCTGCGCTTTCTGATCAACTGCAGGAAATTGACAGCCTGCTTGGTGATTTCAACAGAGATCTCGCCTCCTATATCGATGATTTTGAATTTTCCGATGATCTTTTTGCCGAGGTTGAGGAACGGCTGAATCTGATTAACCGTCTGAAATCAAAATACGGCAGGACGATCGAAGAGATTCTTACACAGAAAGCCGATAAGGAGGCAGAAGTTCAAAAACTAGTCCACTATGATGAATACCGCAGGGAGCTGGAAGATAATCTCAATCGGTCAGAGGAGGAGCTTAAAAAGCTTTCTGCAGAGGTTTCCGGAATACGAAAGACGGTTGCCGCTGTTTTCACGGAGGAGATTCGGCAGGCGCTGCTATCGCTAAATTTTAAGGATGTGCGGATTCAGATGGATTTTCAGCGGCTGGATCATTATACGGCTAACGGGTGGGATGACGCGCGGTTTTTGATTTCTACGAATCCGGGTGAGCCGGTGAAACCGCTTGACAGCATCGCTTCCGGCGGCGAGCTTTCGCGTATTATGCTGGCGTTAAAGACGGTGCTTGCACAGAACGATGAGATTGAAACGCTGATTTTTGATGAAATCGACAGCGGCATCAGCGGACGAACGGCTCAGATGGTTGCAGAGAAAATGAAGCTTACCGCTGCGGATCATCAGGTCATCTGTATTACGCATCTCCCGCAAATCGCGGCCATGGCGGATACGCATTTTCTGATTGAGAAGACATCCGATGATTCTTCCACTATTTCGCAGATCCGGCTTTTGCATCGTGAGGAAAGTATTGCGGAGCTGGCGCGGATGCTGGGCGGTGTGAAAATTACGGAAACTGTTATGGAAAGCGCCAGAGAAATGAAGGAACTTGCGGATGCGTTGGGATAGGGGGTAATTATTCAGAACCAGGTTCGAAAATGCTCTGCATTTCCTCACTGTCGCTTTCTCGCCAGGTAAATTTGTGAAAAAAAAACGATTTACGAATGCAAGCATCCGACACGGTTTTTACAAATTTTTAACAGATGCGGCAGGAACATACAGTGTGTAAAACTGAAAAAGTAATATACTAAAAAAGGGTACCTGAAGATAACAGGTATCTTTTTTATTGCATAAAAAACAAAAGAGGAGATGAGGAAGCAAAAATGTCAGCATCAAAGGTTCTGAATTTTTACAGACGAAAAAGAAAGCGCTTTTTTGGTTTATATATGGCTGCATGGATTTTATTTTCCCTGATGTCTGTGGCGGACTATATTCCGGATACGATATCGGTTACTGTGGGAGGTGCGGTTTCATTCGGAACTTTTCTCCCGGTTACGAAAACGGTGAAATACGCTGATGAAACGGTGGAGTCTTTTGACAGCCTTGGCGCGGCACAGAACGGAATATGTGAGATGGAGTGCCGGCTTTTGGGCCTCATTCCGGTAAAGAGTGTAACGGTCAATATTGTAGAAGATACAGAGGTTATTCCCTGCGGTGTCCCGGTCGGAATCTATATTCAGACCGAGGGTGTGTATGTGGTGGATATTACAAAAGTGGAGACCGGTGACGGGACTGTGCAGAGCCCGGCGAAACATTTGCTTAAAGCGGGCGATTATATAACCGCGGTAAACGGGGAATCCATTTCAACAAAGGAGGAGCTGGTTGATCTTGTGCGTACCAGTGAAGGGCAGGAACTGTTAGTCACTGTTGATCGCGGCGGTGTGGCCGCGGAATGCGCCGTAACGCCGGTAAAAAATGAGGAAGGCGTTTATCAGTTGGGAATCTGGGTAAGAGATGATATGGCCGGAATCGGAACTCTGACTTATGTGACAGAAGACCAGACGTTCGGCGCACTGGGGCACAGTATCAGTGATGTGGATACCAGTGATCGGGTAACCATCGCTGAGGGTACGGTTTATCATGCCAGTGTTTTGAACATTATCAGGGGAGAAAAAGGGAGTCCCGGTGAGCTGGTGGGGCAAATTCGTTATGCAGATGATCAGATACTGGGGACGATCACGGAAAATCAGTCAGACGGAATATTTGGCATACTTGATTTTCTGCCGGAAGAACTGGCCGGCGTCGAGCCGGTTTCGGTGGGTTATAAGCAGGAGATCCGGGAAGGCGAAGCGGAGATCCTTATGGAGTTTGACGGGGAGGTTTCTGCTTATACGATTCAAATAGAGAGTGTGAATATGAATGCCTCTGAGATTAACAAGAGCCTGCTTTTTTATGTGACAGATGAGGAGTTGATTGAAAAAACCGGCGGTATTATTCAGGGGATGAGCGGGTGCCCGATTTTGCAGGATGGGAAAATTATCGGCGCAGTTACGCACGTGTTTGTTTCGGATCCCCGGCAGGGCTACGGCATCTTTATTGAGGATATGCTTTCACAATAGTTACTATTCATAAAAATAATTATGCTTCTTGACACCTTTCGACAAATCTTGCGCATCGGCTTGTCTATATTTGTAATTATTCAGAGCCGGATCTGTTAGTAAATAGCGGAAGAGGGGTGCCTTGGAATTGATCAAAATTGCAATTGCAGATGATAATGAAAACATGGTTCGTATGCTGACGGATATCGTTTCCCGGGACAGGGAACTGGATGTGGTCGGTACGGCAAAAAACGGTGAGGAAGCATGTGAGATGATACGTACAAAAGAGCCGGATATTGTACTTTTAGATATTGTTATGCCGAAACTGGACGGGCTTGGCGTGATGGATCGTACAAACAGGGACAAGACCATACGAAAACATCCGAATTATATTATCATCAGCGCAATCGGTCAGGAAAATGTGACAGAAGACGCATTCCGTCTGGGAGCTTCTTATTATCTGATGAAGCCTTTTGACCAGAGTGCCCTGATCGACCGGATTAAATATGTGAAATCCGCTGTCGGGAGGAAGGTTTCGGATGTAAAAACGGGTATAGTATATGAAAATGCCCGCGAAGTCAGGGAGCACGACCTGGAGACGGATGTCACCAATATGATCCATGAGATCGGTGTTCCCGCGCATATTAAGGGGTATCAGTATCTGAGGGAGGCGATCATTATGTCGGTAAATGACATTGAGATGTTGAATTCAATCACGAAGATTCTGTATCCGACAATTGCAAAAAAATATCAGACGACTTCGAGCCGTGTGGAGCGGGCCATCCGCCATGCAATAGAGGTGGCATGGAGCCGGGGAAAGATGGATACGATTGATGAACTTTTCGGATATACGATACATAACGGCAAGGGTAAGCCGACAAATTCTGAGTTCATAGCGTTGATTGCGGATAAGATACGGTTAGACTACAGGAAGTAAGCCGGTCATTACTCACTTTCATACGAAAATATTCAGAATCTTCTGGTATCCGGGCAGAAAATCGTGTATGATGGTACTGTAGTGTGTCGGGAATACGTAATTTTTGTTCGGAGGGGTAGTATGTATAAGATTTTGTTTGCTTCATCGGAAGTGGTGCCTTTTATCAAAACAGGAGGGCTGGCGGATGTCGCCGGTTCTTTGCCGAAATATTTTCCGAAATCAGAATATGATGTGCGGGTGGTGCTTCCGAAATATCTTTGTATGAAGGATACGTTTTGTGAGAGGCTCGAGTCTGTGGCAGAGTGTGAGGTACATCTGAACTGGCGGACGCAGTATGCCGGAGTATATCAGATTGTTGAGAATGGTATTACGTTTTATTTTATTGATAATGAATATTATTTTGCAGGACCAAAGCCGTACGGAGAGATATATCAGGATGCAGAGAAGTTTGCGTTCTTTTCAAAAGCAGTGCTGACAATTTTGCCTGAAATTGATTTCTGCCCGGATATCATCCACTGCCATGACTGGCAGACGGGTCTGGTTCCGGTGTTTTTGGAGGCGCAGTATCGGCAGGATTCGTTTTATCACCATATCCGGACTATTTTTACTATCCATAATCTGAAGTTTCAGGGACGCTGGTATATAGACGCGATCCGTGATGTGACCGGCCTTGCACCGGAGTATTTTACCATGGAGACGCTGGAGAGTTATGGACAGGCCAACCTTTTAAAAGGCGGTCTGGTTTTCTCTGACTATATTACAACGGTGAGTGATACATATGCGAAGGAAATTCAGTCTCCGGATGGCGGCGAAGGGTTAGATGGTGTGCTCCGCGCCAGACAGTCGCGCCTTACCGGCATTGTAAACGGTCTGGATTATGATATCCTGGATCCGTCGTCGGACAAGCTGATCGCACAGACGTTTGAAGGTGATATCAAAGCATATAAGAGTGCGAATAAGGCGGATTTGCAGAAAACAGCCGGCCTGGAGGAGAATGATAGCGCTTTCCTGATCGGCATGGTTTCCCGCCTGACAGATCAGAAGGGATTTGATCTGGTCAACTATATCCTGGATGAGATACTGGGGGAGGAAAAGATTCAGATCATTGTTCTCGGCACAGGGGAATACCGCTATGAAAGCATGTTTCGCTATTATGAGGGTAAATATCCCGGGCGTGTCTCGGCGAACATTTGCTACTCAGAGGAACTGGCGCAGAAAATTTACGCCTCATGTGATGCGTTCCTGATGCCGTCTCTCTTTGAGCCCTGCGGATTGAGTCAGCTGATGGCGCTGCGCTATGGAACAGTGCCGCTGGTTCGCGAGACGGGAGGCTTAAAGGATACCGTGGAAGCATACAATGAGTTTGAGCATACCGGTACCGGTTTTTCTTTCCACAATTATAATGCGCATGAGATGCTGTATATGATTCGTTATGCGTGTAAGGTCTTTACGCAGACGCCGGATGAGTGGCTCGGGATAATTCAGAGAGGCATGGAGCAGGATTTCTCCTGGAATGTTTCCTGTGAGCGATATATGCTGTTATATGAAGCGCTGATCGAGGAAGAAAAAAAGCGCGGAGAAGAAGAACAGCGTCTGATTGAAGAAAAAGAACGTCTGGAAAAGCAGCGTAAGGAAGAGAAAATGATGCTTCGCATCCGTCTTGAGAAAGAAATGCAGGAGGCGGAGGAGGCCAGAAAAAAGGAAGAAGCAGGAAAGTTGGCGGAAAAGAAGGAGACAGCAGCAAAGCGTTCTGCGGAGAGGAAGCCGGCAGCGGCAAAGAAATCTGCAGAGAAGAAACCGGCAGCAGCAAAAAAAACTGCAGAGAAGATTCCGGCAGCTGCAAAGGAATATGCAAAGAAAAGAGCGGGTGCTGAACAGATGGCTGCAGAGGAAAAACCGGCTGTTGCTAAT
>JAJPZY010000135.1 GCA_021204085.1 Clostridiales bacterium
ATCATAGAAGACCTAACATTTAAACTTTTACAGACTTTTTTTCATACTCCCTTATGTACCAGAAGCTTAGGGAACTTCCAATCAAAATAGAGATATATGCTCCATTCGGAACTGCTCAGAAAGAACTGTCAAAGGATTTTTTGGAAGGAAAACAAATTGTTGGGGAAGCAGTTGGAAACCGTGGATTGCGTGTTAATAAAAAATGGTATTTGATTCTTCAGATTATCAGGGAACTGAATGATCGCAGATATTCCTTAAAGGTTGGAAGAACAATTTATCAGAAGATTTGTTTTGTATTGATCAGAAATGGTGTTGATACTGGCTTTGTGTTTTCAAAAGGAACATATGGTCCATTCTCTCCGCAGGTAAAAGAAAGTATCGAAGTGTTGGCCAATGCAAACCTTATCGCGGAAAAGCGATTAGGACGAATGCTTTCTTTAAGCGTGGCAGATGACGTAAAAATTAGCAGAGAAAGCTTCACGGAGACAGAGTGGAATGCTATGAAAAAGACAGTTGATTTGTTCGGTCGTGTCAAGAGTACAGCACAGGCAGAAATGATTGCAACGGTACTGTATTCTTACGATCAATTGGCAAAAGGCAAGGAAGAAGTTTCTGACAAAGATGTGTATGATTATGTCCTGAACTGGAAGCCGCGCTGGAAAGAAGAAAAAGAGTTTGAGGTATGTGATTCGATTCATAATATGGCAATGCTTTCTTTGATGGATGTAACTTTCAGCAATCAATTGATGGAAACGATATAAAAAGATTGTCTTATTTGGATGAACCGTTGCGGGATGTACGAAAGCGTTGGAACACGTATATCTCCGGATGTCCAGCCGGAACGGCAGCATTCAGGAGCAAATAGATGTACATGGAATAGATAGATATGTGAGGTGCAAAGCAGTGGGAACGTTATATTTTACGAGACACGGGCAGACTATTTGGAATGTTGAGAACAAAATCTGTGGTGCGACAGACATTGCGCTGACGGAACTTGGCCATATGCAGGCCATCGAACTCGGCAAAAAGCTGGCAGACGAAAAACCTTCGATTGATGAAATTTTGTATTCGCCGTTGGTGCGGGCTTCCGAGACGGCCAGACATATTTCGGAGGAAACCGGAATTCCTATGCGGATGGAACCGCGTCTAAAGGAACAGAATTTCGGACGCTATGAGTCAACTCCCCGGGATGGACTGGAGTTTAAGGCGGCGAAGACACATTTCCTGGATCATTATGATGGCGGTGAAACGATGATGCACCTTTGTCAGCGAGTCTATAATCTGATTGATGATATACGTGCAGGTGACAAGATATATTTACTGGTAGCACACAATGGTATTTCCCGCGTGGTACACTCTTATTTTAACGATATGACGAATGAGGAATTTTCCGCGTTTGGCATAGGAAATTGCGAAATCAAAACCTATACATGGTAGGGGGAGTTATGCCGTCTTTCCTCCAAGCCACTTCTTGATTTTTACATCATCGACTTTGTTCAGACGAAGCCCGGAATGAACGGTTGCACCTTCGCAGTTTTTTTCAACAGTTCTACCGCCGGATCCGGTCCGCTCGTCCCGCTGGTACAGAAAGGATAGATCTCTTTCCCGGCAAGATTATATTGCGACAAAAAAGATACCACCAACTGCGGGCACCTGCCGTACCAGATCGGAAAGCCAAGCAGGATGCGGTTGTAAGAATCAAAATCCTCTACCTTATTTGTTACTTTCGGAAGTTCATTTTCGGAAAATTCTTTTCTGGCAATCCGAAGAGCCGTGAAATAACCCCCATAATTTTTCTCGCCTGTAATCTCAAACAGATCCCCACCCGTAAGCTCCTGAAGCTTTTTGGCCGCTTTTGCGGTTACACCGCCTCTCGAATAATAAGCAATCAGTGTTTTCATTTTATACCGTCTCCTTTTTAATCTTATATCTCATATTTCCTGAGCAACAGTTTCCATAGTTTCAAAAAAGCAAAACCTATTGTCAGGGTTACGATTGCACATGACAAATAAGTCAACGGTGAATGTTTCTTACACATATTTTTCATCCTTTGAAAAAAGTGTTAACATTATTTTTAAGTGAGTTCCTGTAGTGCACACTTTAAAATAGTTTCATTGCTTCCACAATCGGAACATCTGCACATAAGTACAATCATCCGGAAGCGTAGGATTAAATAAAGCGGTAAACAAAGTAACTTTCCCGCAATGGTTACATTTTCGGAGCCGATCCTTATAAATTCGACACAGATGTGTTTTCGTGTCCAGATTCTCACATGGGCGGTTATAATGAATAATCACCTTCCTGTGCGGCCCGATTAAACGCATATAGCAGCATTTCCCGCAACAGTTGCATATGGAGTCCCAGTCTTTTCGCCATCTGAACCAGATTTTTAAAATACGAAACAGCAAGATATCACCTCCCGCACGGCTCAATGTCCGGACCGGTGCTTCCGAAACCGCTCCGGATACAGAAACATCGAAGCAAAAAATCTCGTATACCGCAGGTAGAACCGGACATTCCCCACTCCTTTTGTATTTGTAATGGGCAATGCCGGATTCAAAAGGAACGTATGCTCAATCAGATATAGTTCGTGTCAAGTGAAACAGACAGCTCCCTCGGCTGTGCATCGCCGCTGAGGCTGTAGCCGATCGCGGCCGCGGAAACAGGCTTAAATCCTTCTGGGATACCCATCTTTTTACACATCTCTTTATTTCTGGAAAGCGCCTGCACGGCACCCCAGAGGTAAATATTATCTACCTCGTATAATTTGATTTCGCTTTATTCCGGGTTTCTCATCTTGATATTATCCGACAACCCGTTGTACAATTAATTATAATAATCATAAAGGTTGACATCAACCATCAATATATTTTTGTCTGTCGGATGGTCAGAAAGGGAGAAGATATGAGAAAACAGCCGGAAATTACAGAGGAAACCGAAAAGACGGTCATTCAGGCACAGCTCTTTTCTTCGCCACTTCCATCATCAGTTTAATCCGGTTCACCTGATTGACCCGGCTTGCACTGGGGTCATAATCAATGGGAACGATGTTGGCCTGCGGATAAAATTCCTTCAATCTTTTCATAATCCCCTTTCCTACGATATGGTTTGGCAGGCAGCCAAAAGGCTGTGCGCAGACCACGTTATTGACTTTTCGGTGGATCAGGTCGATGATCTCGCCGCCCAAAAACCAGCCCTCGCCGCACTGGTTACCAAGGCTTAAGATCTGCTGCGCATTTCGGCGGATCTCCTTAAAGCTGGCACCTTCCCGGAAACGTTCACTGCGATTCAGCGCCCGATATACAGGCTTCCGGGAGACATCCATGATGAGAGCAGCCGCATTGGCGATCACGGCAGCCAATTTCGAACCGCCCAGACACTTTTTGCGGTAAACAGCATTCCAGAAGCAGTACTCCATAAAATCCATAAAATCAGGGACTACTACCTCGGCACCTTCTTCCTCCAGAAGCTTAATCAGATGGTTATTCGCCAGCGGCATGTACTTAACAAGTACTTCGCCAACAATACCAACTTTCGGCTTTGACGGCTGATCTTTCAGTGGCAGGTGGTCAAATTCCCTGATGATATCCCGGCAGTTGCGGTAAAAAGATCTCCTTCTCGAAACGGATGGTTTCAACAGATCATCGGTGCAGAACTTCTGCCATTTATTATACAGCTGATCTGCGGATCCGCTGACTTTTTCATAGGGGCGCACCCGGTGAAGGACACGCATCAGGATGTCGCCGTAGATCAGTGCCTGCAGCATACGGATGCCCATTTTTACGCTATAGTGGAACCCCGGATTCTTTTCCATGCCATTCACATTGGCAGAGATGACCGGAATATATTCATATCCGGCTTCCTTTAATGCTTTCCGGATAAAGCCGACATAGTTGCTGGCCCGGCACCCGCCGCCGGTCTGTGCCATCACGACCGCCAGACGGTGCGGGTCGTATTTTCCGGATGTCACGGCGTCAAGGATCTGCCCCGTGGTGATGATGGCGGGGTAACAGGCATCGTTATTGACATACTTTAATCCGAGATCAATGCTGCGCTGGTTTTCTTCACGAAGCATCACAAAGTTGTATCCGCTGGCCCGCATGGCCGCCTCCATCAGTTCAAAATGGTAGGGAACCATATCCGTACATAGGATTGTGTATTTCTCATCGTGCATTTCCTGGGTAAATTCCGGCCGGTGAAAATCTTTGATTCTATGCTCTTCTCCGGATTTCGGATTCTCTTTCCTCATCTTCATGGCGGCGAGCAGGGAACGCACGCGGATTCTTGCCGCACCCAGGTTGCTGATCTCATCAATTTTTAACAGGGTATACATCCGTCCGGCCTGCGCCAGCAAATCCTGGACCTGGTCAATCGTGATAGCGTCCAGCCCGCAGCCAAAGGAGTTAAGCTGAACCAGTTCCAGATCTTTGCGATGGGAAACAAATTCTGCCGCCGCATAAAGGCGGGAGTGGTATGTCCACTGGTTGGTAGCCCGCAGGATAAGTTTCCGACTGCTTAAGTCCGCCACACTGTCCTCCGTGAAAACGGCAAGTCCGAAGCTGTGTATCATTTCCGGGATGCCATGGTTGATCTCCGGGTCCAGATGATAAGGGCGTCCGGCCAGGACAATGCCGGATACATGGTTTTCCTCCATCCACCGGAGCGCTTTCCTGCCTTCCTCCAGGACATCCTCTTTATAATGCAGTTGTTCTTCCCATGCAAGGCGTACCGCTTTTTCCACCTCGGATTTCCCGATATGATATTCCTTTTTCATAAACTCGCAGAGGTTTTTCGTCAGGATTTCCTCGTCAGCGAATGAAAGAAACGGATTCAGATAGCGAATGTTCTTTTCTCCAAGGCTGTCCACATTGTTCCGGATATTCTCCGGATAGGAGATGACCATGGGGCAGTTGAAGCTGTTCTGCTGGGCTTCACGCTCTTTCCGCTCATAATAAACACACGGATAAAAAATAGTGTCAACGTCATGGCGGGCCAGCCACTCGATATGCCCATGGGCCAGTTTTGCCGGGTAGCATTCGGACTCACTCGGTATGGAGTCCATGCCCATGCGGAACACTGCCCGGTCTGAGTAAGGGGACAGAATTGTCCGGAAACCCAGCTGCTTAAAAAACACCGCCCAGAAAGGGTAGTCTTCATACAGGTTTAAAACGCGGGGGATGCCGATTGTCCCCCGGTATGCTTCTTCTTTTGTCAGTGTATCATAGGAAAACAGACGCCTGCGCTTGTACTCGAACAAATTCGGCGCGTGGTTTACAGTCTCTTTGTTCTGCAGACCCTTTTCACAGCGGTTGCCGGAGATATAACGCGCACTGTCCGGGAACACATTGATCGTCAGGCGGCATCTGTTTGAGCAGCCATGGCAGTGCATCGTCTGTGTCTCATAGGAAAACGCTGCGATTTCCGCTTCGGACAGTACGGAAGAAGGCTGTCCCTGGTAACGTTCTTTTGCCAGAAGCGCTGCGCCGAATGCACCCATCAGCCCGGCGATATCCGGGCGGATGGCCTCATGTCCCGCGGTCAGTTCAAAGCAGCGGAGTACCGCATCATTGTAAAATGTGCCTCCCTGAACGACAAATTTTTCGCCGAGGACGGATACATCTTTCAGTTTGATTACCTTAAACAGTGCGTTTTTTATGACGGAGTAGGCCAGACCTGCAGCGATATCCTCTACCTTTGCGCCCTCCTTCTGCGCCTGTTTTACGTTGGAATTCATAAATACCGTGCAGCGGGTGCCGAGGTCGACCGGGTCCGTTGCAGCCACTGCTTTCGCTGCAAATTCCTCCGCAGTGCAGCCCAGGGAATTGGCAAAATTTTCAATAAAAGACCCGCAGCCGGAGGAGCAGGCCTCATTCAGAATGATGGAGTCCACGCTGCCGTTTTTGATGGTGATGCATTTCATGTCCTGCCCGCCGATGTCAAGGATGCAATCCACATCCGGCTCAAAATACCGGGCTGCGCAGTAATGGGAGATGGTCTCCACTTCTCCCTCATCCAGGTGGAATGCATGTTTTAACAAATCCTCCCCGTAGCCGGTGGAACAGGAATACGCAATCTTCGCCTTTGGCCCCATATGGCCAAATAAATCCAGCAGGGCATCCTTCGCGACCATGAGCGGATTGCCCCGGTTGCTTCCGTAATAAGAATATAACAGCTTCCCATCCTCCGAGATCACTGCCAGTTTCATGGTGGTAGAACCCGCATCAATGCCAAGGTAACAGTTCCCCTCATATCCATCAAGCGAACCTTTGGGAACCGTGTATTGGTTTTGGCGAGTCTTAAATTTCTCGTATTCCTCCTCTGAGGAAAACAGCGGCTCCAGATGGTTCATTTCCGATTTTACTGTACCTTCGGCCTGCAGCATCCCGACAAGATCCGCCAACAGGACCGGCTTGCCCTTTGCGCCCGCGGCAGCGGCGCCCATTGCAGCAAAAAGGTGGGCAGACTCCGGTAGGACTGCATTTTCCTCCGTCAGTGACAATGTACGGATAAATGCATTCCGAAGCTCCGGAAGGAAATGGAGCGGCCCGCCCAGGAACACAACTTTTCCCTCGATTTTACGGCCGCAGGCAAGCCCGCTGATTGTCTGGTTTACAACTGCCTGAAAAATACTGGCTGCAAGGTTTTCCCTGGAAACACCGTCGTTGATCAGCGGCTGGATGTCACTTTTGGCAAAAACGCCGCACCGCGCCGCAATCGGATAGATCTCCGTGTAAGAAGCAGCGTATGTATTCAGGCCGGCTGCGTCCGTCTGCAGGAGGGAGGCCATCTGGTCGATAAATGCTCCCGTGCCGCCCGCGCAAATACCGTTCATCCTCTGGTCGACACCATTTCTCAGGAAAATGATCTTGGCGTCCTCGCCGCCCAGTTCGATGACTACATCAGCATCAGGAACGGTTGCCTGCACGGCCGAGGTTACGGCAATGACTTCCTGAGTGAATTCCACATTCATATACTTTGCAAGGGCGAGCCCTCCGCTGCCGGTGACCGCGATGGTACAGCGCCGGTCACCGATCTGCGCATATACTTCTTCCAGCATACTTTTTACTGTATTTTTAATATCTGCAAAGTGACGCTGGTACTTTCCGTAGACGATGGTTCCTTCTTTGTTTACCGCTACCACTTTCGCGGTGGTAGAGCCGATGTCAATGCCGATAGAATAACTGCTTTCCATTTATATATTGAAATCTCCTTTGTGATTTATATCCGTTTTATCATATGATTCCTTTTAATTAAAGGCAACGAATTTATGGCACAGCCTGTAGCAGAGGATCGCAAATCGCCGTCCTGCCTTCCCCGGGACATTGATAAATACCGCCAGGCTTCGGTAGTGCAGGCGGTTCGCAAGAGGACGGTTTCTTTTCTTAAGGTCTATCCACATATCCCGGATCATGCGGTCTGCCTCCGGCGTATCATTCAGGCGGGTAAATGCGGTAGCCAGAAGTACAAAGAAAACGAGCGCATGATAAAGATATTTTGCCAGGTGGGGTTCTTTTTTCCTCAGGGTTGACAGATCACAGGACTCAAACATCAGGGTAGTCACCAGAATCTGGTGTTGGCACCTTTTTTTCAGAATCTCTTCCGCCACGGACTGTCCTTCCCGGCCAATAAGATAATGGTAAAGATCCGCATCCAGATAAGCCATGCGGCGAACCTTCCGGAGCGGAAGGAAGGCAAAAAGGTTATCTTCATAAAAAGTATGCTCCGGCAGCTCAATTCTACAGTCCCTTAAGAGCTGTGTCCGGTGCGTGGATGCGTGCATGCAAAGATACTGCCAAGGTTGGAAACGTTTCGTTTCGCTCCATCTCAGAATTTTCTCCTGCGTAAAAACATTCCTGTAGCTGATCACATGGTTGAGTGAAGGGTTAATATTGTCATATACATAATTGGTTACCAGCAGATCCACGCCGCCCTCTGCCTCCAGTTGCTCCAGCAGCGCTAGCGTTTGCGCCAGTGCATCCTCATCCAGCCAGTCATCCGAATCCACAACTTTAAAATACAGTCCCCGTGCTTCCCTGAGCCCGTGGTTAATTCCTGCACCGTGGCCGCCGTTCTCCTGGGTCAGGACACGGCAGATGCCCGGATACTGTGCCTCATATTGTGAAGCAATCTCCCCGGTACGGTCGGTGGAACCGTCATTGACAATGAGTATCTCCGCCCGCTCCCCGGCGTTGAGCAGGCTGTCAATGCAGCGGCACATATATGCCTCAGAATTGTAGCATGGAACAGTAAATGTAATTAATTTCCCGGTCATAATGATTTCTCCTGCGTATCATGACAGTACAGATTTCTTCTATTATCTACCCGATTTTTATCCTTTTCAAATAAAAGTTTCATAAAAATAATATAAAATAGGAAGGAAAAACTGATAAAACGGAAAGCGTTTGAAAAGTTCTTATATGAAAATATTGAAATATAGGCTTTTATGGACTTTTGAGTTTTGATATGGTAATATATATCTACTGTATTAAGGCTTTTTTTCCTTTAACGAGGGAGAACCCAAAAAGAGAGGAAGAAAAAAGTAGAAAGGTAAAAACCAAGGAAAATCAAGGGTTTGAGAAAGGTATTAAGAAAAAATGAAATTAGGCATTGTTGGTCTTCCGAACGTCGGTAAGAGCACACTTTTTAATTCTTTAACGAAGGCCGGAGCGGAGTCGGCGAATTATCCGTTTTGCACGATTGACCCGAACATCGGTATTGTGGCGGTGCCGGACGAGCGGATTCGTCTGCTGGGGGAGATGTATCATTCCAAAAAGGTGACCCCGGCGGTGATCGAGTTTGTGGATATCGCAGGTCTGGTGAAGGGCGCCAGCAAGGGCGAGGGCCTCGGCAACCAGTTTCTGGCAAATATCCGTGAGGTGGATGCAATCGTTCATGTGGTGCGTTGTTTTGAGGATCCGAACGTTGTTCATGTGGATGGCAGCGTGAATCCGGCGAGGGATATAGAGACGATTAATTTTGAATTGATTTTCTCCGATCTGGAGATTCTGGAGCGGCGGCTTGCGAAAGTCGGCCGGACGGCCCGGATGGATAAAAAAGCGGCTCGCGAGGAGGATCTTATTAAGCGTCTGAAAGAGCATCTGGAGGGTGGAAAGCCCGCGAAGACATTTGAGATTGGCGAAGATGAGGATGATATGGCATGGTTTGCCTCTTACAATCTCCTTACGGCAAAGCCGGTAATCTATGCGGCCAATGTGTCTGAGGATGACCTGGCGGATGACGGCGCTTCCAATGCTTTCGTGCAGTCCGTTCGCGAGATGGCGGCAGAGGAAGGCAGTGAGGTGTTTGCGCTTTGCGCAAGCATTGAGGCGGAGATGGCGGAGCTGGATGATGAGGAGCGCGAGATGTTCCTGGAAGAGCTGGAAATCGCCCGATCCGGTCTGGATAAGCTGATTGAGGCCAGCTACAGCCTGCTGGGATTGATGAGTTTCCTTACTGCGGGTGAGGATGAGACCCGTGCCTGGACGATTAAAAAGGGTACGAAGGCTCCTCAGGCGGCCGGAAAGATTCACACCGATTTTGAGAGAGGATTTATCCGTGCGGAAGTGGTCAACTATAAGAACCTTCTGGAATGCGGGTCACTGGCGGCAGCGCGGGAGAAGGGGCTTGTCGGTCTCGAGGGAAAGGATTATGTTGTGCAGGATGGGGATGTGATTCTGTTCCGATTTAACGTATAGTGACATCAAAGTATGGAAAAATCAGGGCAGCACATGGCGATCAGTGAATCCTTCACATTTCCCGGAGAAACGCATACAATAAGAAAAACGGCAGAAGGTTTTTTATGCGGATATCTGAATTTATGCAGAAGGAAGTTGTCAATATTTCGGATGGCAAGTGTCTGGGCTGTATCAATGACCTGATTTTTGATGAGTGTCAGGGACGGATAAAGGCATTGGCTATTCGCGGGCCGGCGAAGTTTTTTCATTGTATCGGATACGATAGCGAGTATGTGGTGGACTGGGAGCAGATTGTCCGAATCGGTCCGGATGTGATACTTGTGGAAGTATGTGCCGACAGGATTTTGCGGAAACTTTAGCAATGGAATTCTGGTAACTTTTGAGTGAGTTTCAAGTAACAGGAGGCGTGACATCATGAAATGTCCATATTGCAGCAGTGACAATACGCGGGTGATCGATTCCAGACCGGCGGATGACAACACGGCGATTCGCCGCAGAAGGCACTGTGATGATTGCGGAAAGCGGTTTACGACGTTTGAAAAAGTAGAGACGATTCCGCTGATGATCATCAAAAAAGATAATACCAGAGAGCAGTATGACCGTTCGAAAATCGAGGCGGGTGTGCTTCGGGCCTGTTATAAGCGCCCGATCTCAGCAGATCAGATTAACCATCTGGTGGATGAAGTCGAGACGGAAATCTACAGCCGTGCGGATAAGGAAATCCCCAGCAGTATCATCGGAGAACTGGTCATGGACAAGCTGAAGGATCTCGAAGCAGTTGCCTATGTCCGTTTTGCTTCGGTATATCGGGAGTTCAAGGATGTGAACACCTTTGTCAATGAACTCAAAAAGATGTTGGATAACGAGGATAAGTAGGAGATGTTTCAGAAATTTTATCCTGATATTTATGTGGATTCCGCATATACGATTGATTATGAAGGACTTTACGCGGATGGTTACCGCGGTCTGATCTTCGACATTGACAATACTCTGGTAACCCACGGTGCTCCGGCGGACGAGCGGGCAATTGCATTGTTTGCGCATTTGAAAGAGCTGGGTTTCCGATGCTGTTTTTTATCAAATAATAAAGAACCGCGCGTGAAAATGTTCAATGATGCCGTTCATATGCAGTATATCTTCGATGCGCATAAGCCCTCGGTTTCCGGATATGAGCAGGCGATGGAGCTCATGGGCACCGACAAAGATACGACCATTTTCATCGGGGATCAGATTTTTACAGATGTATTTGGTGCAAATCGAACAGGTATACCATCCATCATGGTAAAGTACATATACTGGAAAGAGGAAATCCAGATTGTGTTAAAGCGCAGGCTTGAGGCCATCATTATGCTGGGGTATCGGCGATATCGGCGAAAACATCGCACGACAGCCCGCGGAGCGTACTTTCACAGTAAGGATTTCAAAACATAAAAAGGATATCGAAACGTAAATGGGAGCATACATACAAGAAAGGAGAGCGTATGCGAATCGTAATTTCTAATGATCATGCAGCCGTAGATATGAAGTTTGAAATCAAAGATTATCTGGAAAGTCTCGGACATGAGGTGATTGATGTCGGCGCGCAGGACAAAGCCAGCTGTCATTATCCGGAATACGGCGCGAAGGCCGGGCGGATGGTAGCCAGCGGAGAAGTCGACTGCGGCGTCCTGATCTGCGGCACCGGAGTGGGAATTTCCATTGCTGCAAATAAGATCAAAGGCGTTCGGGCGGCAGCCTGTTCCGATCCGGTCACTGCACGGCTGGTGAAAGAGCATAATCATGCGAATATGATTGCCTTTGGTGAGCGGATCGTAGGCATAGAGACGGCAAAAGCGATTATTGATGCCTGGCTGAATGCAGAGTGCATGGGCGGAAGACATCAGATTCGGGTAGATATGCTGGATGCAATGTAAAAATAACTTGAAATCTATATCAGTTTCATATAGAATATACAGAAGCAGGGCTGTTTGCAGAACGAGAGATGTAACGGACAGGAATCCGATGAGTGATAGAATTATCGGAATTGAGTCGTCGGCAGGATGACAAAAATGGTTATACTGTAGTTGACAGCCGAAGATACAAGGAGGATTATGAGATGGCAGATGCAGGAAGTGTTATTAAAAAAGGAGTTACCATTGAGCTGGAGGGTAAAGTATACCGTGTAGAAGATTTCCAGCATGTAAAGCCGGGTAAGGGCGCTGCGTTTATCCGCACAAAGTTAAAAGACGTGATCAACGGCGGTGTGGTGGAGAAGTCTTTCCGCCCCGCAGAGAATGTAGATACCGCTCATGTGGAGAGAACAGTGAAGCAGTATCTGTATAATGATGATGATTTTTATTATTTCATGGATTCCGAGACTTATGAGCAGGTGGATCTTCCCCGCGACAGCGTGAGCGATGAGATGAAGTTTGTCAAGGAAAATGAGAATGTCAACATGCTTGCTCACAACGGGAATATTTTCGCAGTAGAGCCGCCGCTGTTTGTTGAGCTTGAGATCACCGAGACAGAGCCCGGATTCAAGGGCAACACCGCTACAGGCACCTATAAGCCCGCTACCGTCGAGACCGGCGCGCAGGTGATGGTTCCGTTGTTTGTAAATCTCGGCGATAAGATCAAGATTGATACCAGAACCGGGGAGTATTTATCCAGAGTGTAAGTTGAGAGACCGGAACATATTTGTGCAGGATTTGAGAGGAGATTGATTGCAAATGCATCGTCTCCTCTTTTTCGTGTTGTCAGAGTCGGGTGGAATCAGAGCGGCATCAGCGTATTGGCGACATTATATCTGGCTTTCCTGTGTGCCGTCCTCCTTATGTGTAGTCCTCCAAATGCACAGCAGCGACACCAGAGCAGCAAAAATCTGGCTTGTCAGCATTCCCCACAGATAAGCTTTCAGTCCAATGACAGGAATACCTGCCCAGATAAAGAAAATACGGATCAGCGAGGCTGCAAGATTGATGATCAGTGTGGCGGTCGCACGGCCCATTCCGTGAAGAATGCTTCCCAGCGTGCTTCCGAGAAAAACAAACGGACAGATCCAGCAGAGTGTTTTTAAATAAACCCCGGCAAGTGCATTGTGAAAGAGATGAACACCAATCCATTCGCCGGTGATAAGAAACGCGAAAGTGCAGGTAAATCCGAAAATGATACAGATTTCCACTGTCTGATGAACGACCCGGTTTATCTGATCTGTCTTTCCCTGCGTGCATGCTTTCGATATAGCGGGAAGCAGCATAACGGAGAGCGAGTTGCTGATAACTGCCGGAAACATGATTGTGGAAAAGACCATGCCGGTGAGTATGCCGTAGACGCTTAGGGCATCCGATGCAGTGTAGCCGAAGACCCGCAGGGAGAAAGGGATCAGCAGTGCTTCAACACTGGAAAAAATGCTGCCGGCCAGACGGTTTGCAGTCAGGGGAAGCGCAACGGTACATAGGTTATGATAGATTTTGTATATGGATTTCAGGTGTGGAAGAAGAGTGCTTCGTCCGCAGGAAATCATGAAAGATCTCGTATGTTTCCTGCCGGATATAGGTTGGCTCGGAAAATTGATGTGTTGGCCGGATAATAAGATGTTATGATGCAGTCGTGATCGGCTGCTCCCTGATGTCAGCAGGAGCGCAGTCACACTGTACAAAACTGCGCCGGCTTCCCCAATCAGAATTCCCCAGACTGCGTCCGCAGCGGAGGGAAGTCTTCCCTGCTCCAGAGCAATCTGCATGAGCAGCCAGACGCCGAGAACCCGGATTCCCTGTTCGAAGAGTTGAGAAAATGCGGGAATCATGGTTTTCTTTTTCCCGTAATAGTAACCGTTGATGCAGGAGTGAATGCTTGCCAGAGGAATCGCCCAGGCCATGATGAACAGAAAATCTTTTGCATTCATTCCTTCCATCATAATCTGACAAAACCAGTCTGCCTTCGTTCGGATAAGAGTTATGCTAAATAAGGAAAGCAGGATGGACATGGACAGACCGGCAAACAGATAGCCTCTTGCCTGACGGTCTGTTTTGCAGGTGGCGCAAAAACGCGAGACTGCCGTCTGGATGCCGGCGGAGGAGACGGAAAGAAACAGTGCAAAAACAGGGAAAATCAACTGATACATTCCCAGTCCCTCTGCACCAATCGTGCGCGACAGGAATATTTTATAGTAAAACCCGATAAATCTGCTGATGATTCCTGCAACAGTTAAAATCAGGGTACCAGAGACGAGACTGTTTTTGAAAAATTTATTTTTCTTCAATATGGGTTCCGTTTTTTGTTTTTCTGTTCCTGCTATCATATGCGCAGTTTTATCGGAAAATGAAAGCTGTAAAGGAAATTTTAATGAATCGGACAATATATCTGGACAATGCGGCAACTACGCAGCCGTTTCCGGAAGTGCTGGATGCAATGCTTCCGTACTATGGCGCGAACTATGGAAATCCATCCTCTGCCTATGAACTGGGGGAGGAGAGTAAGCGGGCGGTGGAGGAGGCCAGAGGCATAATAGCGGATACGCTTCATGCTGAGCCGGAGACGATATATTTCACTTCGGGAGGAACGGAGTCTGATAACTGGGCGCTGCGGTATGCCGCAAGTATTGCGATGGCAGATAAATCAGGGGAGGATGTTTTTAAACAGGAAAAATATTTTATTGAGAAAACGTATGAGTACGGAACCGGGAAAAAAGAGGGCGTCGATGGAAGATACAGGTATGACACGAAAAGAGAAATGAGTCCGCATATTATCACAAGTTCTGTGGAACATCATGCAATTCTTCGCGCCTGTGAAGCTTTGGAAAAAGAAGGTCTGAGGGTAGCATATCTGCCTGTAAATAGTGACGGAATCGTCGACCTGTCCCTACTTGAGCAGTGGATCGGTTCAAGTACGGTGCTGGTTTCCGTTATGTTTGCAAATAATGAGATCGGAACTCTTCAGCCCGTTCGTCAGGCCGCAGAGATTGCGCACCGGCACGGTGCATTGTTTCATACGGATGCGGTGCAGGCATACGGTCAGGTTCCCATTGATCCGCAGCAGCTTGGCATAGATTTGCTGTCTGCCAGTGGACATAAGCTGAACGGGCCGAAAGGAATCGGTTTTCTGTATGCGGGAAAAGGATTGGAAATCAGTTCGATGATCCGCGGAGGTATGCAGGAAAAAGGAAAACGAGCCGGTACAGAGAACGTGCCAGGTATTGTCGGTCTGGGATGTGCCGCCCGGATGTCCCATCAGATGATGAAGCAGAAAGTATACAGGGAAACATCTCTCAGAAATTATTTTATCCGCAGATTGCTGACGGAAATCAGAGACGTAAAGATAAATGGCAGTATGCAGATGCGCCTGCCGAATAACATCAACTGCTGTATCCGCGGTGTGGACGGCAGCGCTCTGGTAGCCCTGCTTGATCTGGAAGGAATCTGTATTTCCGCTGCCTCCGCCTGTCAGACGGGCAGCGGCGAATCTTCCCATGTACAGCTGGCCATCGGCAACACATCCGCAGAAGCGCGGTCTGCCATCCGTATTACACTCGGACCTCAGACCACACGGGACGAGCTCGACATCACGGTCGACACGCTTAAACAAATTGTTGCGAGACTTCGCGATACAGAGATTGAATAAATGTTCGGGTAGGATGCAGAAGAGGGAGATATATATCTCCCTCTTCTGCATCCGTCCAACAAATTAAATTTAGTTCTTCTTATACTTCGTTTCGCAGTATTTACACCGGTAGATCTCTTTCTCCGGATCCGTCAGATAGAATATCTGATCCAGCTCCTGCTCAATCGAAGAAATGCACCGCGGGTTCTTGCAACGGATGATATTCTTGATCTTCAGCGGCAGCTGCAGATCCTTCTTTTCCACAATTTTCTCATCTTTGATAATATTGACTGTGATATTGTGATCGATAAACCCGACAAAGTCGATATCGATCAGCGCCGGATCACACTCGATTTTCAAAATATCTTTTTTGCCCATCTTGTTGCTGCGGGCGTTCATGATCATGGCAACCTGGCAGTCCAGATCTGCCAGTTTTAAGTAATCGTAGATGGCGAGGCTGGTGCCGGCTTTGATATGGTCCAGAACATAACCCTCTTTAATTGCGCCTACATTTAACATCTTATACCTCCACTTCCAGCAATGTGAGGATCAGCGCCATACGTACATAAACGCCGTACCTTGCCTGCTTAAAATAAACGGCTCTCGGGTCATCGTCCACCTCAACGGAAATCTCATTGACACGGGGAAGGGGATGCAGTACCAGCATATCCTTCGGAGCCAGTTCCATTTTTTCTTTGTTCAGGATGTAGAAATCCTTCATGCGGATATAATCTTCTTCATTGAAGAAGCGCTCGCGCTGTACGCGGGTCATGTAAAGAATGTCGAGTTCAGGGAGCGCGTCCTCCAGGCGGACAACCTCTTTAAACGGAATGTTTCCCCGTACCAGGACCTCATCATGGAGGTTGCTGGGAATCCGCAGTTCTTCCGGGGAAATCAGATCAAACTTGATGCCCGGATACCGAATCAGAGCGTGAATCAGGGAGTGGACGGTACGTCCGAACTTCAGGTCGCCGCACAGACCGATGGTCAGGTGGTCCAGACGGCCTTTTAAGCTGTAGATAGTCAGTAAATCTGTCAGCGTCTGAGTGGGGTGCTGATGCCCGCCGTCTCCGGCATTGATAACCGGGATGGTGGCTTTTTCCGATGCTACGAGCGGAGCGCCCTCCTTGGGATGACGCATTGCGCAGATGTCTGCATATTCGGAGATTACGCGAATTGTGTCGGAAACGCTCTCACCCTTTGAAGCGGAAGAATTTGCTGCGTCTGAAAAACCGAGCACCTGGCCGCCGAGATGAAGCATGGCGGATTCAAAGCTTAATCGCGTGCGGGTGCTGGGCTCATAAAAGCAGGTGGCCAGAATTTTCCCGTCACAGGCATGCGCATATTTTTCCGGATGTTTTTCGATGTCGTTGGCCAGCCGAAGAAGCTCGTCCAGCTCTTCCACCGAAAAATCAAGCGGGCTGATCAGATGTCTCATAAATACCCTCCTTGAATTGTAATTTCCATGTTTTTGTCTTATCCATAATATCGTAACGATGTTAAAAATACAATAGCAATTTTTTTAAATATTTTCCCCGGAACGGGAGCATAATCGTTTCTGATAGTTTATCATATGAAACGGGCATTTTCGACCGTGATGTTTGCGTTTGAAATCTTTCTTCTTTTTGTATCTTGTATTCGTTTTTTGGTACAGGTATGATAAGAAATAATAATAGAATTAAGGGCAATTTCGATTTTCAGATATATGTATGAAGGAGGAAGTTAGTTATGATCATTCCGAAGTATTATGAGGACATTCACACATTGAATGTGAATTCCGAGCCGATCCGCGCGTATTACATTCCGACGTCTCCTGCGCAGGAGCAGACCTGGAAGAGCCGCCGGCAGACGGATCGGTTTTTCCTGTTGAACGGAGACTGGAAGTTTCTGTATTTTGACAGTATTTATGACTGTCTGGAGGTGTTTTATGAGGAGGGGTACCGCACGGATGAGTTTGATTCAATCCCTGTTCCGTCCAACTGGCAGGATCATGCATACGGGCTTCATCAGTATACGAACACTCGTTATCCGTTCCCGTTTGATCCGCCCTATGTGCCTCATGAAAATCCCTGCGGCGCATATGTCCGGAATTTTACTTATCACAAAGCGGAGGGGACCGCTACCTATCACCTGAATTTTGAGGGCGTGGATTCCTGCTATTACGTTTGGGTGAACGGAGAGTTTATCGGATACCATCAGGTATCCCATTCGACCGGTGAATTTGATATTACTGAGCAGCTGCGCGAGGGGGAGAACACGCTCGCCGTCCTTGTGCTGCAGTGGTGTGACGGAAGCTACCTGGAGGATCAGGATAAGTTCCGCAGCTCCGGTATTTTCCGTGACGTTTATATCCTGGCCAGACCGAAGAACTATGTGAGTGATTATTTCACGACGACGGTTTTGAAGGATGATTATAAAAATGCGGATGTAAAGATTGCCCTCACATTTGCGGGGGAGGAGATTCCGGTTTCCTATCGTTTGATGACTCCCTGCGGCTGCACGGTTGCGGAGGGTACTTCGGCCGGCGCTGAGATTTCCTTTTCCGTGTCTGATGTAACTCTGTGGAATGCAGAGGCACCGTATCTGTATACGCTGTTTCTCGCGACGGAGGATGAGGTGATCCGGGATCGGATAGGTTTCCGTGAGATTAAGATTGTTGACAGTGTTGTCTATCTGAATGGGAAGAAAGTTCGTTTCCGCGGTACGAACCGTCACGACAGCGATCCGTATGTAGGCTCTGCTGTGACGCTTGAAAGTATCCGGTACGATATGTCGCTGATGAAACAGCACAATTTTAACGCGATCCGTTCCAGTCATTATCCGAACATGCCGGAGTTTTATGAGCTCTGTGATGAGTATGGTTTTTATGTCATCGATGAGACTGACCTGGAGGTTCACGGTGTTGTTGACCTTTACAATGTGAATATTTACCGGGAGAAGGGAGAGCACCCGTTCCCGCCGTTTATCTGCGACAATCCGGAGTGGAAAGAAGCAATCTTAGACCGTGTGCAGAAGTGTGTGCTCCGTGATAAGAACCGTCCCTCTGTCCTTGTATGGTCGATGGGAAATGAGTCCGGTTACGGCTGTACTTTTGAAAATGCACTGGCATGGACGAAGAGCTATGACAAGACCAGACTGACGCATTATGAGGGTTCACTGCATCGTCCGCGCAACCCGATCGGCGGAAAAAATGATTATTCCAATATTGACTTAAGAAGCCGGATGTATGCCTCCATTCCTGAGATGCATGCATATCTGCAGAACAATCCGGATAAACCATTTGTTCAGTGTGAGTACATCCACGCGATGGGGAACGGCCCCGGAGACATCGAAGACTATTATGAGCTGGAGGAGATGTATGATTCCTATGTCGGCGGCTTCGTATGGGAGTGGTGTGATCACGGCATTTACATGGGTAAGACCAACAGCCGCCATAAAAAGTTCTATTACGGCGGCGACTTCGGCGAGTATCCGCATGACGGGAATTTCTGCATGGACGGACTGGTATATCCTGACCGCACGCTGTCGGTGGGCATTAAGGAGTATAAAAACGTACATCGTCCGGTGCGCGTAAAGCTTATCGATGCCGCGGCGGGAACATATATTTTACAGAACAATCTGGATTTTACAAATTTAAAAGATGCTCTTTATCTGACCTGGGCTGTCTGGTGCGACGGAGATAAGATTTCCGCCGGTGAGATTCGGGATACCGGGCTCCTGGATGTTGCGCCCAGATCAAAGAAGGAAGTGGTGCTTCCGATTGAAGTGCCGCAGATGGAGGGAAAATCATATGTGATGATCACCTCCCATAAGCTGACGGCGGATTGTTTCCGTGAGGAAGGATTTGAGCTCGGATTTGACCAGCTGTTCTTAAACGATGCACCGACAAAGAAGCTGACGAATCTTCTGGCGACTGAGAGTACGGCTCAGAAAGCGGTGACCTACAGCCAGGATGAGCGTTATGTTTATATTGAAGGAGAGGATTTTTCTTATACTTTCAACCTGCTGACCGGCGTGATCGGCAGAATCGTATATAAGAACCACAGCTTTATGGATGAGCCGATGGAACTGAATATCTGGCGTGCGCCGACGGATAATGACCGTGTGGTGAAAAAGCTCTGGTATGAGGCGGGATATGACTGCATGCAGACCAGGACGTACAGCAATACTTTCGAGACGCTGGCAGACGGCAGCCTGAAGATTACGACGGTTTCCGCGATGGCTCCGGTGTATCGTCAGAAGTTTTTGGATTTTGTTATCGACTGGGTGATTAAGCCGGACGGCACCATCAACGTTCATCTGGAAGTAGAGCGCGATGCTGTGATGCGTGGTACCTATGCGCCTTATTTCAACATGCCGGAGAAGCGGCTGGATATGCACGGAATCGAGGATTGCTTTGAGGTCCACGAAGCATACCTTCCCCGTTTAGGTATCCGTATGCATCTGCCGAAAAATATGTGCAAAGTAGAATATTACGGATACGGTCCGTATGAGAGTTATATCGACAAGCGGCGGGCCAGCTGGTTCGGAAAGTTTGACGCGCATGTAGCAGCCATGCATGAGGATTACATCCGCCCGCAGGAAAACGGCAGCCATTACGGCTGTGAGTACGTCACCGTGGCAGACCGCACCCACAGGCTTTCAGTTTATAACGAGACGCCGTTTTCCTTTAACCTGTCTCAGTACACGGCGGAGGAGCTGACAAAGAAAGCGCACAACTTTGAGTTGGAAAAGTCCGGACATACTATTTTCTGCATCGACTATCGTCAGAGCGGAATCGGCTCCGGAAGCTGCGGCCCTCAGCTGGCAGATAAATATCGGCTGAACGACACGCATTACAGCTTCGGGTTCCATATCCGCCCGGAGGAGCTTGCGTAGGAAGCTTTTTTGTATCATAGGAAAGACCTTGCTTTTGTAAATTGGTAAAGTGCGTGATTTCCTATGATATAAAAACACTCTGTGAGGATGCGCAGCAGCTGTGCACGCTTGTTCACTAAGCTCACGATGTTCGCTAAGTGAGCCAATGCGTCGCGGATAGGAAGTTTTTGCTGCGCAACCGCTCGCGCGCGAAGTGTCGCAGGGCGACACTTTATTTAAAAACATTGAATGACGGATGAGGAAGCTGTCGGTATCATATTTTAAGGCAACCGGGGCAACGCTTCGACGAACTAATCGCTAACTGCGACTACGGAACTGTCACGATTTTTCTGTGTAGACAGACATGGTATTGGCGTGACAGTTCCTATAGACACTCAGAATAGTTTTCGCGTCTAAAGTCTTAGTATACGACTTTGCTAAGCTCAATGTTCGCCGATGGCTCCATTTCGCTAAGTGCCGCATGTATAACATGAAAGCAGCCAATCAGCGTTCGTCAGTGACAGCTTTGCATAAGTTCGACTACGGAAATCAGAGATTTCCTACGTTGTATAAGTTCGATCACGCAAATTTGAAATTTGCTATCTCACTTATGTCTCACTTATCCGTTTCTTGGGCTTTCATGGTAACCGCTGGATTTTGTCTCAGCTAAAAGCGCCCCTATAAAGTTGCCTGAAAATAGGATACCGGCAACTTCCCATCCTGTGCCGATGGTTATGATAAACAATAAGAATAGTGCTTTGTTAAATCAATGGTTTCTTTTGTTTGAAAAAATACGTTTGGAAAATTTAAGTTGACAGGTTACGTGAATACACATTATACTTTGAGTAGTTAAGACATTTGCGAGAATCATTCATCTGACCATAAGGTACGGCCTGAAAGGAAAGACAAGTGATTGCAGCGACAGGAAAGAGTTATTTATGCTGCCCTTGTACCCATTTTCAGGTACAAGGGTTTTTTGTAGTATATATACTTTGAATGTGGGTGGTGTGAGTGAGGAATACAAACATGGAGACATTAAAAAGGCAGGGGATAGAATTGTTAATGTTGAGAATAATTTCTGGTTAATCGTCAGATTTTTATAAGCCGAGATTAACTAATGGATGAACAACGAAAAAGGCAAAATGTGCCTCCCTGATCCTTGGGGATGACCTGAAAAATAAAGAAAAGTTTCCCAAAACGGGTTGCCGAAGGCAGGAACGACCCGAGAAATGAAGAAAATTCGAAGAGAAGTAGTACAGCGCGGATAAAAGGAGGAATGAAAGATGAGCCTGAACAGTACGCCTTCCGCGAACCGGATCCACATCGGTTTTTTCGGAAGAAGAAATGCAGGAAAATCAAGTATCGTTAATGCAGTGACCGGGCAGGATCTGGCTGTGGTATCCGAGATCAGAGGGACGACCACGGATCCGGTTTACAAGTCGATGGAACTCCTGCCCATGGGACCGGTGGTGATCATTGATACCCCGGGTTTTGACGATGAGGGAAGCCTCGGTGATCTACGTGTAAAAAAGACCCGCCAGGTTTTAAATAAGACGGATGTAGCGGTGCTGATTGTTGACGCCTCGGAGGGAAAGCAGCCCTGCGATGAGGAATTGATCGCTTTGTTTCAGGAGAAGGAGATTCCCTATGTTGTGGCTTATAACAAGTCAGACCTTGTCACAGAGCAGCGAGAACTTTCTGAAAATGAGATCTCCGTTAGCGCGCTTTATAAGCAGGGAATTTATGAACTGAAGGAAATGATCGGGCGCTCTGTGGTGATGGAGGATGAACGGCTGAAAATTGTCGGAGATCTGATTCAGCCGGACGATTTTGTGGTACTGGTGGTGCCGATTGACTCGGCGGCTCCGAAAGGGCGGCTGATTCTTCCGCAGCAGCAGACCATCCGGGACGTCTTGGAGGCGGACGCCACGGCTCTTGTTGTGAAAGAGAACGGTCTGGCTGAGACTCTGAAAAACATGGGACAAAAGCCGGCGATGGTGATCACGGACAGTCAGGCTTTTGAGCAGGTGGCGACTACGGTGCCGGAGGATATTCTTCTGACCTCTTTCTCTATTCTGATGGCGAGATATAAAGGCTTTCTGGATGCGGCGGTAGAAGGCGTCCGGGCGCTGGACACACTGGAGGATGGCGATACGGTGCTGATTTCCGAGGGATGCACGCATCACAGGCAGTGCGACGATATCGGTACGGTGAAGCTTCCACGTTGGATCAGGCAGTATACGGGCAAAGATATTCGCTTTGCGACGAGCTCCGGTACGGGGTTTCCGGATGATTTGTCCGGATATAAGATGGTGATTCATTGCGGCGGGTGCATGCTCAATGAGCGGGAAGTAAAATACCGCATGAAATGTTCTCTGGATCAGGGCGTGCCGTTTACCAATTACGGGGTGACGATCGCGTATCTGAAGGGAATATTGAAGCGGAGCGTGCAGGTGTTTCCTTATTTATATGAGAGATTATGAAGAAAATAGCAGTTTACGGAAAAGGCGGAATCGGAAAATCTACGATTGTATCGAATATGGCGGCTGCACTGGCGCAGCAGGGATATCGTGTCATGCAGATCGGCTGTGACCCGAAAGCAGATTCTACAATTGCCCTGCGTCACGGGACGCCGCTTCCCACAGTGTTGGATACGTTTCGTCAGAAAAAAGATACTTTTACGTCGGAGGATATTGTAAGAATCGGATTTGCAGGCGTTGTCTGTATCGAAGCAGGCGGACCGGTACCCGGTGTTGGCTGCGCGGGACGGGGAATTATCACGGCGCTGGAGAAGGTTGAAGCGAAGGGAATTTATGATATTTATCAGCCGGATATCGTTTTCTACGATGTTCTGGGTGATGTGGTCTGCGGCGGATTTTCCATGCCGATGCGCAGCGGTTATGCGGACGAAGTCTATATCGTTTCCTCCGGTGAGAATATGTCCATTTATGCTGCGGCAAATATTGCGGCGGCGATCCGGAATTTTAAGGGGCGCGGCTATGCGAAGCTCGGCGGCGTGATCTTAAACCGACGGAATGTAAAGCGGGAGAAGGAAAAGGTCGAGGAGCTTTGCCGGGATTTTGAGACCGGGATTGTCGGTGACATTGCGTTCTCGGAGCTGGTACAGGAGGCAGAGGAGCGGAAAGTAACTTTGCTGGAAGCATATCCGGAGAGTGACATCTCACTACAATTTCAACGTCTGGCCAGAACAATTGCGGATGCGTGAAGGGAGCAAGCCTATATTTTTACTTATTTTGAGAATCCAAGCAGCGGATAAGTGAGACATAAGTGAGATAGCAAATTTCAAATTTGCGTGATCGAACTTATACAACGTAGGAAATCTCTGATTTCCGTAGTCGAATTTATGTAAAACTTCCACAGGTGAACGTCGAGCTTAGCAGAGTTGTTTCGTGTTTATATCGTTTGATATGAGAATGAAAACCCGAATCTGCGGTTTGGAAAAATCGGTGAACATGTATGGATATGAAATGTCTGAATGAAAGGATATGTCAGACTGACATGTGAAGTAAATAAAGTAAAATATGGAAGTGTATAATAAGGCAGATATTGAATGTTGCAGCGTTTAGAACATGATCAAAAGATAAATAATTTGAATACTGAAAATGTCTGTGTCCCGATTTCCGACGCGCACTTTCCTGCGCCGTTTCACGCGGGGCTGGAATACAGTTCTCCGGCGCGCGGCACCTGGAATATCGTCCACACGGGGATAATGATTCCGGAGTCGCACCAGATCTTTGTCTGTGCGCTGGGCTGCCTGCGGGGCGTGGTTCTGACAGCGGCGGAGATGAACGCGCTGGGCCGTTATTCTTCGATTCAGATTCGGGAGGAGAATGTTCTGGACGGCGGGATGGAAGATCTGATGATTGAGGGCGTCACGGACATCATTCAAAAGCTGGATGTCCGGCCGAAAGCGATTTTGCTTTTTATCAGCTGTCAGCATTTTTTCCTGGCGTATGATCAGAAAATTGTCTTTTCCGTCCTCCGCGAGCGCTTTCCGGATATTTATTTTACTGACTGTTACATGATTCCGACGCTTCGCAAGAGCGGCCTGACACCGGATCAGAAGATGCGGATTCAGATGTACAGCATGTTGGAACAACGCCCGAAAAACAGAAAAAAGGTGAATCTGATCGGCAGCAATCTGGAGACGGCACATACTTCAGAACTGCGGCGGATGGTGGAAAACGCCGGGTATGAATTCTGGGATTTATACCGATGTCAGGACTTTAAGGACTACTTATCTATGGCAGAGGCGTCCTTAAACCTTGTCTATGAGCCGATCGCGTTGATGGCGGCGGAGGATTTGAAAAAGCGGCTGGGGCAGGAGTATCTTTATCTCACTTTCACCTATGATTTTGAAGAATTAGAGGAAAATTATCGGAAGCTGGCGGATGCGCTCGGGATTGAGAAGCCTGATTTTTCAACAGAGAAACACCGGGCGGAATTTGCGATTGCTCATGCAAAAGAGCTGATTGGGGACATGCCCATCGCGGTTGATTATACGTTTACTTTCCGTATCTTAAGTTTTGCAAGGATGCTTTTAGAACAGGGCTTTCATATAACTGAGATTTACGCGGATTCGTTTTTGCCGGAGGATGAAGAAAATTTCAGGTGGATACAGGAGCAGTATCCTGATGTTCTGATCTCGGCTACGAATCAGCCGGTGATGCGGTTCGTGCATGGGGAGCATAGAATCCTCGCGATCGGCCAGAAAGCGGCATATTTTTCAGGAACGGATCATTTTGTAAATGTGGCGGAGAGCGGCGGCTTTTACGGATACGACGGGATTGTTCAGATTATGAATCTGATGGAGGATGCGTTTTTCCGTAAAAAAGACAGAAAAACCATCATCCAGCGGAAAGGGTACGGGTGCGAGAGCTGCTTATGAGACAGGTGACGGGACTGACTTCTACATATTCATCGGATGAATTCGGCATCTGTTCCGCACTTTATGAGCTGGGCGGAATGGTCGTCATGCATGACGCTTCCGGATGTAATTCGACCTACACGACGCATGACGAACCGCGGTGGTATGACATGGACAGCATGATTTTCATTTCCGCAATCTCAGAGATGGAAGCCATCATGGGCGACGATGACAAGTTTATCGAAGATCTGGTGGAGACGGCCGAAGAGCTGCAGCCGAAGTTTATCGCTCTTGTAGGGGCGCCGATTCCCTATATGATCGGTACGGATTTGGAGGCGATCGCGGCGATTGTCAGCGAGCGGGTGCAGATTCCCTGCTTTGCGTTTGCGGCGAATGGGATGCACGATTATACGCGCGGCGTGTCCATGGCGCTGGAGCGGATTGTAAGGGAATACGCTACTGAAGCTGTTTATTCAGGAAGACAGAAAGGTTCATTGGAGACAGAGAACCATGCCGGAAAGCTTGACAGAACGGAAACAAACATATATCCGGGAAAGAGTGAAACGGGAACGCCGGTATTCCGGGATGAACAGCAGCGGGTGCAGAGTTCTCCTGCATCGAACCGAGAGGATGTCCGGAAACAGTGTATGGCAGCTCCGATAACCGTCAACATCCTTGGCGCGACGCCCCTGGATTTTTCTTTAAACGGCAGTGTCGATTCCATACAAAAGTGGATTTCCAACCAGAAAATGCGAATGGGCTCCTGCCTTTCCATAGGATGTACGCTGGATAATATTCGGGAAATGGGAAATGCCGATGTCAATCTTGTGATCTCAGCCGGAGGTCTTGCAGCTGCAGAAATTTTGCGGGAGCGCTTCGGAACGCCTTATGTAGTGGGAGTTCCGTTTGGCGAGAAATTTTCGGAATATCTGGCGGAGATTGTACGGGAAGCGGCGAGTTCACAGAAAAACCGTATTTCCTATATGTTAAAAATATCGTGTAAAAACAGAGCAATGTCGCAATCCGATAAAAAAGCAGAAATATATTCTTGTGATGTCGGTGGAAATAAAACGCAGTTAAAACCTGCAGATGCAATCGGGAACAGCAATGTGTCTTCGAATTCTGATGTGGCAGGGGAGAGCGGGAAACGCATGCGTTGCGTTATCATCGGCGAGAGTGTATTTTCCGCATCTTTGGCCGCCGCGATTGAGATGGAGCGCAGGGTAAATGTGAAAGTACTTTGCCCACTGGAAAATGGAGCTGATTTGCTTCGTCCGGGTGATCTTGCCACGCCGGAGGAAGATGATCTGATTCGGGAGATAAAATCAGCAGACGCGGTCATTGCGGATCCTCTGTATCAATCACTGGCTCGAGCGAAGCAGTTTTATCCGCTGCCTCATGAGGCATTTTCCGGGAGAATCTATGACAGTGTGAATCCGAATCTCATTGCGGTTCCGCTAAAGTGAGGGGCGTCATATTTAGTGATTTGAGATAAAGCCTTGCTGGGATGGGAAATAACCCACCAAAACAGAAGAATTGTGAAAATAGTGGGCAGCCGGGACAAAAAGCACCCCACCTAACCAGCAGAATTGTAATGTAGAGGGAAAGGAAATATAAATTTATGTTAAAGCTTGCAATATATGGAAAAGGCGGGATCGGAAAGTCTACGACTACCGCGAATCTGGCAGCGGCCTTTGCCCTGCTTGGGAAAAAGGTCATTCAGATCGGCTGTGATCCGAAAGCGGATTCGACCATCAATCTGCTGGGCGGGCATCCGATGCTGCCGGTGATGAATTATATCCGTGATCACGATGAGGAGCCGGAGCAGCTGGCGGAGATCGCGAAAGAGGGTTACGGCGGAGTCCTTTGCATTGAGACCGGAGGTCCGACACCGGGGTTGGGCTGTGCCGGCCGCGGCATTATTACGACATTCAGCCTGCTTGAAGATCTGGAACTTTTTGAGACCTATCAGCCGGATGTGGTTCTCTATGATGTGCTGGGAGATGTGGTCTGCGGAGGATTTGCCGCTCCGATTCGCGAGGGTTACGCGGAGCATATACTGATCGTGACGTCCGGGGAAAAAATGGCGCTCTATGCAGCCAATAATATTCAGACGGCAGTTAAAAATTTTGAGGACAGAGGGTATGCCTCGGTAAAAGGGATTATTCTGAACCGGAGAAATGTGGAAAACGAATATGAAAAGGTATCCGCTTTTGCCGTAGAACATGGGTTGGACATCATTGCGGATATTCCCAGGAGCGCAGATATCATTCGCTATGAGGACATGGGAATGACGGTAATTGAGGGCGACCCGGATCTTCCAATCAGCCGGATTTATCTGGAACTGGCGAAAAAACTGCTTTCGGAAGACCTTATATAAATATAAAAGGAATAAAAACATGCAGCAGAATGCGTACTATATTACAGCGGCAGAGTTGGCCGCAAAAGGAAAAGAAAATATTCCGGATGAACTGCAGTCTTCAAAACACCTGATCTACAGTTCGCCGGCTACACTGGCATTTCATTCGCCCGGAGCGCAGGGATTCGGTGTGAAACGAGCGGGTCTGGCTATCCCCGGTTCCGTGATGCTTCTGGTCTCCCCGGCCTGCTGCGGGAGAAATACGATGATGCTGGATCAGATTGGCGGATACGGGGATCGTTTTTTCTATCTGCTTCAGGATGACACGGATATCGTGACCGGACGCCATCTGAACCGGATTTCAAAGGCGGTGAAAGAAGTTGCGGATTCTCTGGATGAGAAACCCACAGCGGTGATGATCTGTATCACCTGCGTGGATGCGCTGCTGGGCACGGATATGGAGCGGGTCTGCCGGAAAGCGTCGGAGTACGCGGGCGTTCCGGTTTTGCCCTGTTATATGTATGCGCTGACCCGGGAGGGGCGTGTGCCGCCGATGACATCTGTGAGAAAGACGGTATATGCGCTTCTTGAAAAACGGGAGAGGAAAAAAACAGCGGTAAATCTTCTGGGCGAATTTGCTCCCTATGACGACGGCTGTGAGATTTATGAGATTTTAAATAATCTGGGGTTAAAGACGATTCGTGAAATTTCCCGGTGCCGGGACTTTGAAGAATACCTTTCCATGTCGGAGGCGAATTTTAATATTATTCTGAACCCGGAGAGCCGCCTGGCTGCAGAGGATTTCCACAAGCGGTTGGGAATCCCCTCGCTTGAAATGACGCGGGTGTACCAGATTGACAAGATTCAAAAACAGTATGAACTTCTTGGAACCGCCCTCGGTGTAAAAATCGATGACTCCGCATACTATGAGGAAGCTATGCGGACGGTGGAAGAGTTTTCACAGGCTCATCCGCAGACTGTATTTGCCGTGGGAGAGTGGATGAACGGAGACCCCTTTGAACTGTCTCTGGCATTGCTACGATACGGACATCAGGTTGCGGAGATATACGGCACAGTGACGAACCTGAACTTTATCTACATAAAAAAAATTGCTGCGCTCAGCCCGGAAACCAGAATATATACGAATCTCTCGCCGACTATGATGAACTACAACTGCGGGGAAGGCGCGCCTGATATTACCATCGGGCAGGATGCCGCCTACTATCATCCCGATTGCCCGAACGTGCCCTGGAATGCGGAGAATAAACCGTTTGGATACGCGGGTCTACGGAATTTGGTTCATAGTATTTGTAGTATAATATAGGAGAAATTATGAAAGGCCTTTTAAAATATCTGTCCCCCTTTGCCCCGGATCAGTCGGGCGCAGTTTCCGTTTTATATGATCTGGGCGGCATGATCGTCATCTGCGACGCCGGCGGCTGCACCGGTAATTTCTGCGGATTTGACGAGCCGCGGTGGTTTGAAAAAAAGAGCGCGATTTTTTCCGCGGGCCTGCGGGATATGGACGCCATTCTGGGAAGGGATGACCGTCTGGTAGAAAAGCTGAAGGACGCGGCTGATCATCTGGATGCGAAATTTATTGCGCTTATCGGCACGCCGGTTCCGGCTGTAATTGCGACGGATTTTAAAGCATTGAAGCGAATGACAGAGAAGAAAACCGGATTGCCGGTGATTGTCAGCGAGTGCACCGGAACCCGCCTCTATGACAAAGGTGCGGAGGATGCGTACCTGTCACTTTTTCAGACTTTTGCAAAGCGGGATGTCAGAAAAAATGAACAGACTGTCGGTGTCATTGGAGTGAATCCGCTGGACACCAGTTATTCGGATGCAGCGCAGATTTTGGAGAGCGTGTTTCTGGACGAAGGATATGAGAATATCCTCTGTTACGGCGCAGAACATAAGCTTGAAAGCAGTGAAACGAATTTCAGCATGAAGAAGTCGGGAAATTGTATGCAGTTCAGCGATTCTTCGCCTGACGGGAAGAAACCTGCGGATAGCCTTGCAGTGATCGAACAGGCAGGAACCGCCGCAAAAAACATTGTTCTTGCACCATCCGGAATCCGGGCGGCAAAATATCTGCAGGAAACTTTCGGCACTCCCTATGAAACGGCATATCCGCTGTTATCTGTAAAATTAAAAGAACGGCTGCACGGGCTCGCGGGAAAACGTGTGCTTGTCGTCCATCAACAGGTTGCGGCGAATGAGATTCGAAAAGAAATTGCAGGCGATGATGACCTGAATTTTTCAAAGATTGTCTGCGGCACATGGTTTATGCAGGTTCCGGAGCAGACCGCACAGCAGGATGTGCATTTTGAAAGGGAAGAAACATTTATTTCATACGTGGAACAAGGAAATTTTGATGCGATTGTCGCGGACGGAAGGTTTCGCAGGGCGCTGCGCGGTTACAGGGGTGAGTTTGTGGAGTGCCCGCATTTTGCGGTTTCCGGGACGATGGATTGTGAGTTATAGAAGTTTTTTTTATATCATAGGAAAGACCTTGTTGTTGTAAAGTATTAAAGTATGCGATTTCCTATGATATAAAAACACTCCGTGAGGATGCGCAGCTCGCGGATAGGAGGTTTTGCTGCGCAACCGCTCGCGCGCGAAGTGTCGCAGAGCGACACTTTATTTTATGAGTAAGCCGAGATTGTATAGGGACAGCAGTATGAATACAGGAGAGAATCAGAAAAATAATTGCATAACGAAGCATATTCGTGTCTATGGTATCGTTCAGGGCGTTGGTTTTCGCCCGTTTGTGAGCCGGATTGCGGATCGGATCGGTGTGAGAGGGAGCGTAGCGAACAAAGGCTCCTATGTGGAAATATTTTCTGCCGGCACAGGAGAGCAGCAGGAGGAATTTTTACAGGCGTTGGAGCGGGAAGCTCCGGAGCGCTCTGCCATTTTAAAGGTGGATGTTTCTGATATTGAGAATCTTGCTTTTGATACCTTTGATATCATAGAGAGTGAGCGGGAAGAGGGAGATATCTTTGTCTCGCCGGATATCGCTACCTGTCCGAAATGCAGGCAGGAACTTTATGATCCGACGAACCGCCGGTATATGCACCCTTTTATTAATTGTACGGCCTGCGGGCCGCGGCTGACGATCTTGGACGCCATGCCCTATGACCGTGAACGGACCAGTATGAAGGACTTCCCCATGTGTCTGGAGTGTGAGTTTGAGTACACGCACGCGGAGACCAGGCGCTACGACGCCCAGCCTGTCTGTTGTAATGATTGCGGGCCGCAGGTGTACCTGCTGGAACGAACTTCTCAGGCAGAGGAAAAAAATGTATGTTGCGGGAGGGAAGCCATCAGCAAGGCGCGAAAAGCAATCGCGGACGGAAAGATCGTAGCCATTAAAGGCATCGGCGGCTTTCATCTTTGCTGCGACGCCGCCAATGAATCAGCAGTGCGCCGCCTGCGGGAATTAAAGCATCGCCCCGCAAAGCCGTTTGCGGTGATGATGAAGGATTTGGAGACCGTATATGCGCAGTGTGAAGTGTCAGAAGTACAGAAGGAGATCCTGGACGGTCACGCGAAGCCGATCATTCTTTTAAAAAAGAAAGTTGGAAACCATCTGGCGGACGCGGTGGCGCCGGATAATCCGAATGTCGGAGTGATGCTGCCGTACGCCCCGGTACAAATGCTGTTGTTTGACTACAATGATGGTTTCGAGATGCCCACAGATACCTTTGTTATGACCAGCGGCAATGTGTCAGGCGCGCCGATTTGCCGGACAGATGAGGATGCGCTGCGGGAAATCAGCGGCTTCTGTGATCTGATTTTATCCCACGACCGAAAAATTCGCCTGCGTGCCGATGATTCGGTGATGAATTTTTATAAAGACGAGCCGTATATGATCCGGCGCTCCAGAGGATACGCGCCGCTCCCGGTCATGATGGATTTCCCGTGGCGCGGGCAGGTGCTGGCCGTCGGCGGCGAATTGAAGAATACATTCTGCATCGCCAAAAATCAGCTGTTTTATTCCTCTCCCTATGTGGGGGATATGGCGGATGTCCGTACCGTTCAGGCGCTGACGGAATCGATTACGCGGATGGAGGAACTGCTGGAGGCAAAGCCGCAGCTGGCAGTCTGTGACCTGCATCCGAAATATAATACAACGGTTGTTGCCGAGAATACAGGACTCCCGTTGTTGAAAATCCAGCATCACTACGCGCACATTCTTTCCTGTATGGCGGAAAACAATCTGCCGCCTGATACAAAAGTGATCGGAGTTTCCTTTGACGGTACCGGCTATGGCACCGACGGAACGATCTGGGGCGGGGAATTTCTTGTGGCGGATTACTTCGGTTTTGAGCGGGCCGGCAGCATTCGGCCGTTTCTCCAGATCGGCGGCGATTCTTCCGCACGTGAGGGTTGGAGGATTGCGGTTTCTATGGTAAATTCGTTGTATCCGGACCGCGCAGCTGAGGTTGCGGAAGCGCTCGGTTTGTGCGATGAAAAGACACGGAAGCTCTATCAGCAGATGGCAGCGCGGCGAATCAATGCCGTGGAGTCGACCAGCGCAGGCCGCCTGTTCGATGCAGTCAGTGCAATCCTCGGCATCCGATTGGAATCCTCTTTTGAGGGAGAAGCGTCAACTACGCTGCAGTTCAGGGCGGAGGAGTATCTTGAGAGGAGAGGAAAGGTAAAAGAGGACATATGTGTTGCAGACGAATGTGACACGGAGAATTGTACCGGGAAGGAAGAAGTAGTTTTAAAAGAAGAAAAAGAATCTGGAAATGTCAGAAACACCTGCGGACTTCAACTAACAGGAGTAGCAGAAAGCACTTCGGACCGCCGGCTTCTTCTTCCAACTGATGAACTGGTGCGGTTTATCATTAATGAGAGACTGGCCGGGCAGGATGCCTGCAAACTGGCGTATATTTTCCATCAGACTCTCGCGGAACAGATTATCGCCGGATGCAGAGTGATTTCGGAGGAGACCGGTATTACATTCTGCGCCTTAAGCGGCGGCGTGTTTCAGAACCAGCTTTTGCTGGAACTTTGTGAAAAGGGCTTGACTGAAGCCGGATTTACCGTTTATCGTCACCGCATGATACCGCCGAATGACGGCGGGCTGGCACTCGGCCAGGCGGCGGCCGGCATGGCATACCTGAATAATACGCTACAAGAAATATAAAGCAGAGGAGGATATATACATGTGTGTAGGATTATCAGCAAAAGTAGTAGGAATTAAAGACGGCATGGCTTTGGTGGACGCGATGGGTGCGAAGCGTGAGGTTTCCGCAGAACTTTTGGATGAGCTGGAGCCGGGAGATTATGTCATGGTACATGCGGGTGTCGCGATCGCGAAGATCAATGGCGATGATGATGCCGAGGCAGATGACGTCATCGGTTTGCTGTAAAGAAGGAGAATTAAAATGGACGACGCAATCAAAAAAGCGCGTGGGATTATTGAAAATTATGACGGGCCGAAGCTTCGGATCATGGAAGTCTGCGGCACGCATACACATGAAATTTTCCGTCTTGGAATACGGAATATCCTGCCGGATAATATTGAACTGATTTCCGGGCCGGGATGTCCGGTCTGCGTGACGCCGGTCGGTTATATCGACGAGGCGGTGATGCTGGCTTTGGAAAAAGGCTGCACAGTCTGTACATTCGGAGATCTGATCCGTGTGCCGGGAACGAAGATGAGTCTGGCGGGAGCCCGCGCGGAAGGCGCGGATGTTAAGATCGTATATGCGCCGCAGGATGCGGTAACTGTTGCAAAAGAAAATCCGGACAAACAGGTGGTGTTTCTGGCAGTAGGTTTTGAGACGACTACGCCGTCCGCCTGTCTTGCCGTAAAAAAAGCAAGGGAGCAGGGACTTGATAATTTTTCAATCCTGACAGCGAACAAGACCATGCCGAATGCGTATCAGGCGCTGAAAGGAAGTGCGGATGCATTCCTTTATCCGGGGCATGTCAATGCCATTACGGGCGAGGCAGACTGCCGGAAGCTGAAGGATGAGGGGGTTTCCGGAGTGATTGCCGGATTTACGGCAAAAGAGCTTTTGACGGCGCTGGCAGTTATTATAGAGAAATCAAAAACAGGAGAGCCGTTTTTTGTAAACTGTTATCCCAGAGTGGTCCGTCCTGAGGGAAATTCTGCCGGGAGGGCAATCATTGAGGAAGTGATGGAGCCCTGTGATTCTGAATGGCGGGGCTTAGGTGTGATTCCTGATTCGGGGCTTAAACTGCGGGAAGATTATCGTGAATTTGATGCGCGGTTAAAGTATAATCTTCCGGAAATCCACGGGAAGCCGAACCCGGCCTGCCGCTGCGGGGAGGTGCTTCAGGGGAAATGCCGCCCGGTGGATTGCAGTCTTTTCGGAAAAGTGTGTACGCCGCAGCATCCGGTGGGCGCATGTATGGTTTCCAATGAGGGAAGCTGCTCCGCATATTTTTCTTACGGAATCGGATGATTGGATTATATTGAAGATACAATTAAATGGATGAGTCAGGCCTGTTTTTTCGAAAATATGACTGCAGGTTTATATTTACGGATGGAGGACTTTCTATTGATAGATTTGGTAATCGGCAAATAGATGAATCGGGAAGGAAGAAAAAATGAGTGATAGTAAAAAAGTAACCCTCGCCCACGGCGCGGGAGGAAAGCAGACGGCGGAATTGATCCGGGAGGTGTTCGCGGCGCATTTTTCAAATCCGCAATTTACGGCGGATGACGCGGCGGTGCTGGATGTGGGAAGTGGAAAAATTGCCATGTCTACAGACGGATTTATCGTGTCTCCCTATAAATTTAACGGAGGAAATATCGGAAAACTTTCCATTTGCGGGACAGTAAATGATTTGTCCTGCATGGGGGCGCGGCCGCTGTATCTGACCTGCTCCTTTATCATAGAGGAAGGATTTCCGCTTGATGAGCTGGAGCAGATCGCGGCATCCATGGAAAAAACAGCAATGGAGGCCGGTGTAAAGATCGTAGCCGGAGATACAAAAGTAGCCGGAGCCGGACAGGTGGATCATATTTTTATTACAACGACCGGAATCGGCGCATTGACGGAAGGTGTTTCAACCTCCGGAGCTTATGCGAGACCGGGGGATGCAATCCTTGTGACAGGCGATATCGGCCGGCACGGCTGCACCATTTTGCTTGCAAGAGAAGATCTGGGAATTGAAGCGGATATTAAAAGCGATTGTGCCCCGCTCTGGGGAACCGTAGAGTTGATGATTGATGAAACAAAGGATATTCATGTGATTCGCGACGCAACGAGGGGCGGTGTGGGGACGGTTCTCTACGAAATTGCGGCGGAGAGCAATGTCGGCGTTCGGCTCGATGGCGCGGCAATCCCGGTTGATCCGGCAGTTCGCGGTGTCTGCGGAATGCTGGGACTTGATCCGCTCTATCTCGCGAATGAAGGAACCCTGGTCGTGATCGCACCCAGACCGGAGGCAGAGCGGTTGCTCACGGTTTTAAAGGATGGAAAATATTCGGCAAATGCTGCGATCATCGGTGAGATTACCGACAAGCTGCCGGGAAAAGTGGTTATGACTACGGAGATCGGGGCTGAAACTATGCTGCCGCAGCCGGGCGGGGAACTGTTGCCGAGGATATGTTAATTCAGATACAGATGAATCCTGTGGAGGACTGTGAATCGTAACATTCTGAATTTCTGTAAAATTCCCTATTTTCTTTTCCGTAAAACCTGTATATAATAATGCTCAGACAGGAGGTAGAAATCATATGAAAGGACAGATACAAAACGCGTTGGGTACAGTCAGCATAGATTCGCAGGTAGTTGCTTCCTGTGCCGGTTCCGCAGCGGTGGAGTGTTTCGGCATCGTGGGCATGGCAGCAGTAAATATGAAAGACGGACTTGTGAAGCTGCTGAAAAAAGATTATCTGCATCATGGGATTACGGTGCAGATTGAGGAGGATGACAAGATCACACTGGATTTTCATGTAATTGTCTCCTACGGCGTGAGCATTGCTGCCGTTTCAGATAACCTGATGAATACGGTGAAGTATAAAGTGGAAGAGTTTACCGGGCTCACAGTCGATAAAATCAACATCTTTGTGGAAGGTGTCAGAGTAATTGACTAAGGAGGACAGACCGTTGGACAGACAGACGATTGACGCGCAGCTATTTGCAAAAATGTTTCTGGCGGGCGCAAAGAATCTGGAAGTAAAAAAAGAATGGATTAATGAGCTGAATGTGTTTCCGGTTCCGGATGGAGATACCGGAACGAATATGTGCATGACGATTATGTCTGCGGCGAAGGAGATCAGCGCCGCGGAGACGCCGACGCTTCATGATATGGCAAAAGTCATTTCTTCCGGTTCGCTGCGCGGGGCGCGGGGAAACTCCGGCGTGATTTTATCCCAGCTTTTCCGCGGATTTACAAATGTGATTCGTGGGCACGAAGAGCTGGATAAGATGGTGCTTTGCGAGGCTTTTCAGAAAGCGTGCGAGACTGCGTATAAGGCAGTTATGAAGCCGAAGGAGGGCACGATACTAACGGTTGCACGCGGTGCGGCAGACAAGGCGCTGGAGCTGGTTTGCGAGGACGAATGTCCGATGGAGGATTATCTTACGGCCATTCTTGCAGAGGCAGAGCGGGTATTGGCATTGACGCCGGATATGCTGCCGGTATTGAAGCAGGCCGGTGTGGTTGACGCCGGCGGACAGGGACTGGTAGAAGTACTGCGGGGTGCGTTGGACGTTTACCTGGGAAAAGCGGCAGATTACAGTGTGGAGCCGGTGAAGGCATCTCCCGGAATTGTAAAGATTTCCGCCGAGACGGAGGAAGCCATCCGGTTTGGATATTGCACAGAGTTTATTATTGTTCTGAACCGGCCGATGACGGAGGAGGATGAGGACGGATACCGTGCCTTTTTAAATTCTCTCGGCGATTCGATTGTCCTGGTGGCAGACGATGAAATTGTGAAGACTCATGTCCATACTAATGATCCCGGACTGGTTCTGCAGAAGGCGCTGACTTTCGGTTCCTTAAGCCGAATCAAGATTGATAATATGCGTGAGGAGCATCAGGAAAAGCTGATCAAGGATGCCGAGAGGCTTGCAAAGGAGCAGGCGGAGGAAAGAAAGGCAAACGCTGACGGAAGTGAGCCGGAGCTCTCCATCCAGGAGAGGACAGGCGTCGGCGGATTTGCGGATTCCGGCGCACCGACCAAGGACATCGGCTTTATCGCTGTTTCCATCGGCGACGGGATTAATGAAGTATTTCGCGGGTTGGGCGTGGACTGCATTATTGAAGGCGGCCAGACGATGAATCCCAGTACAGAGGATATTTTAAATGCCATTGATAGCCTGAATTACGATACGATTTTTATTTTCCCGAATAATAAAAACATTATTCTCGCGGCCAATCAGGCGGCATCTATGGCGGATGATAAAGAGATTATCGTGATACCGACACGGACCGTACCGCAGGGGATCACCGCAATGATCAACTTTGTGCCAGAGGCCGGTGCGAAGAACAATGCGCAGACGATGCTGGAAGTGATTGATACGGTAAAGACGGGTCAGGTCACATATGCTATCCGTGATACTTTCCTGGACGGCAAGGATATCAAAGAAGGCGATTATATGGGAATCGGCGATTCAGCGATCCTTTCCTCCGGCAGGGAAATGCTTCCTGTAGTCCGGGAGATGGCAGCGCAGATGATAGATGAAGAATCATCTTTTATCTGTATTTATTACGGAGAGGATATTGCCGAAGAAGACGCACAGGCTCTCGGAGAGGAACTCGGGAGTGCATATCCGGAGTGCGAAATTGAAGTGCAAAACGGAGGCCAGCCAATCTACTATTATCTGATTTCAGTAGAGTGAGGAGCAGATTATGACCCTGGATTCCCCAATCAGCACCCTGAAAGGGATCGGACCGAAAACAGAAGAATTATTTCATGCGACAGGAGTATACACCGTTGGTGATATACTTCTGTATTTTCCGCGGGATTATGAGCGTTTCCCGGAGATTACCGGCCTTGATGAACTGATTCCCGATCGGAAATCCGCGGTATATATCCGGGTCTCAAAAGCTCCGGCTCTTAACATGCATTCCAGACTGAAGACCGCTGTCCTGGATGTGGCAGAGAATGGGCACTTCTTAAAAATCATGTGGTTTCGCACCCCTTATATCCGTTCTCTGATACGAGCCGGCGGATCTTATGTTTTTTACGGCCGTGTAACATCCAGGAATGATCAGCTTCTCATGGAACAGCCGGAGATTTTTTCTCTGGATGATTATCAGGCGGCAAGGAAGACACTACGCCCGATTTACAGTCTCACAAAAGGTCTTTCAAATAAGCAGGTCGCAAAAACCGTGCAGCTGGCGCTTGCGGATATTCCGCTGGAGCTCGAATATCTGCCGGAGGATGTCCGTGTTCGCAATCGGCTTTCAGAATATAACTATGCCCTGCGCAATATGCATATGCCAGCGGATGAACAGAGCTGTATTACGGCCAGAAACCGCTTCGTTTTTGATGAGTTTTTCTTTTTCTTTCTCTGTATGCAGCTGACAAAGGACAGTTCGGCGGCACTGAAAAATGAATTTACTTTTATTCAACCCGGGATGGAGGATGTTAAGCGAAAGGCTGCGAACCGGCCGTCCTGTGAAAGAAAGCCCGATAAGAATTCGGAGACGAATTATGTCAGTTCGCTGATTGACAGCCTTCCTTACCGTCTTACCGGTGCCCAGCTCCGCACGGTCGCGCAGATTCAGACGGACATGCGTTCCGGGAAAATCATGCAGCGGCTGATTCAGGGTGATGTCGGCTCCGGCAAAACAATCATCGCTTTTCTGGCTATGCTGGATTGTGCGAACAGCGGGTATCAGTCGGCAATCATGGCTCCGACGGACGTCCTCGCCCGGCAGCATTATCAGAAGCTGACGCAGCTGTGCGAGAGTTTTGATTTACATTATCCGCTTGTGCTTCTGACCGGCTCACTGACTGCAAAGCAGCGGCGGGAAGCCTATGCGGTTCTGGATCAGGAGCCGACGGCTCTCATTGTCGGCACACATGCGCTGATTCAGGAAAAAGTCACGTATAACGGTCTGGCTCTGGTCATCACAGACGAGCAGCACCGTTTCGGCGTAAAGCAGCGGGAGACATTTTCCTTTAAGGGAGCGCATCCCCATATTATGGTAATGAGCGCCACGCCGATTCCTCGGACGCTGGCGATCATACTCTACGGTGATCTGGATATTTCAGTTATCGATGAAGTACCGGCGAAAAGAAAGCCCATCAAAAACTGTGTGGTAGACACGACATTTCGCGGCAAAGCTTATCGCTTCATGGAAAAGGAGATTCGCGAAGGACATCAGGTTTATATTATCTGTCCTCTGGTGGAAGCTTCGGAAAATTCTGAAGGTGAGAACGTGCTGGATTATACGGAGCAGCTGAAAAAAAGATTCCCGCCTGAAATCCGGATTTCCTGCCTGCATGGCAGAATGAAGGCGGAAGAGAAAAACCGGATCATGGAAGCATTTCTGGAAAATCAGATTCAGATTCTGGTTTCCACTACCGTGATCGAGGTCGGCGTAGATGTGCCGAACGCCACTGTGATGATGATTGAAAACGCCGAACGATTCGGCCTGGCACAGCTTCATCAGCTCCGGGGGCGTGTCGGACGGGGCGATGCCCAGTCCTATTGCATCTTCATGCAGGGAGAAAATACGGAACGGGAAAATAAGCGTCTGTCCGTCTTAAATAAATCCAACGACGGATTTTACATTGCCGGAGAAGACTTAAAACTCCGGGGTCCGGGAGACTTCTTTGGTATCCGCCAGAGCGGCGACTTCCGATTTCAGCTGGCAGACATCTATCAGGACGCCGACCTCATGGGGCAGGCCTCTTACGAAGTGTCACTGATTCTCAAAGATGATCCCGGGCTCACCGACCCGTCTCACCGGGCGCTCCGCAACCGCCTGCGGCAATACGCTGGAGAGGAGTTTTCTTTACTTAATTTATAACTCACTCACAAGTTCAATCCCCGTGATATCCGGCGTACTCACCATCGAGTAATTGGTATAGTACACCACGAACCCCGGCTTACTCCGGTTCGGTTTTTTCACATTCTTCTTCTGCAGATAATCAATTTCCACTTTTTGGGCGCCCCGTCCCTTTGAATAAAAGGCGGCGAGGCGGGCCGCTTCCTCAAACGTCTGATCCGGCAGATCGCCGGTTTTTGTCTTAACCAGCACATGGGAACCCGGCATCTGCTTCGCATGAAACCACCAGTCATTCCCCTCAGAAAACCGGAATGTCAGTTCATCATTCTGAAAATTATTCTTTCCGACATAAATATCAAATCCGTCACTGCTGCGATAATGCCAGGGGCGGCTTTTTACCTGCTGCTTTTTCCCTTTGGCGGACTTTCGGCGGATATAACCGCTCTGAACAAGCTCCTCGCGAATCTGTGCCAGATCTGCTTCTGACTGGGCAATGTCAAGGGCGGTCGCGATGGAATCCAGATGCTCGATTTCCATACGGGTCTCTTCAATCAGTTCGGTCAGCGCCTCACAGGTGCGCTTGAGCTTTCCGTAGCGGTCAAAATATTTTTTCGCGTTTTCTCCCGGAGTAAGGGTGGGATCTAAAGGAATCTGTATCATTTCATTGGTATAGTAATTCAGCGCTTCAAAGCTCCCGGCACCTTCCGGTACCTGATAACCGTAGGTGTGGATGAGTTCGCCATATACCTTATACTTATCCCGTTTCTCCGTGTCTTTCAGCTGTTTGGCCTGCAGGTCATATTTTTTTCGGTTTCGTTCCAGGTGCGTGCTGACTACATGGCGGAGATCAACGGATTTCTGCCGGATACGGGTATATGCGTTTTTTTCCGCGTAAAAATCCTCAAGCACCTGAGAGATAGAGCCGCGGGTCTCAGTCTCGCAGTCCGCAAATGAGTACAGCAAAACGGAGGCAAACTCTGCGGGCGCTCCTTTTTTCCGCAGAATGTTCGGACAAAACTGCCCTTCCCGCATCTGAGACATGAGAGCCGAAAAATGGTTTGCCAGGCAAAGCCATTCCTGTTCCGAAACGGAAGCACAGGGGGCGGCGCCGTCAATTTTCGCCCGGTAGCAGAGTTCGTTGGCGATGAGCGGGCTGATACCGGTATATGAAGTGTAGATTGCTTTGGCGGCGGTAGTGGGTTTTCCGGTTACAGTCTTAAGAAAACCGTCTTCGGATTCGGTCAGCGGGTTCATCTTTCCCTGCTGAGCGGGGATAAAATATTCCCGCCCCGGCAGAACTTCCCGGACAGAACTGATCTGGGCGGAAATATGCTTGATGCTGTCAAGAATTTTCCCGGTATCGTCGGTGAAGATGATATTGCTGTGTTTTCCCATAAGTTCGACGATCAGCTTTTTCGTGCGCAAATCTCCCAGATCGTCTAAATGTTCTATTGAAAATATAAGAACGCGCTCCATGGATGGCTGTGTTACAGAGAGAATCCGTCCGTTCGCGATGTGTTTCCGCAGAAGCATGCAGAAATTCGGCGCGGTCATGGGACTGGGTTTATTCTGCTCTGTCAGATAGACCAGCGGGAGAGATGCGTTTGCCGAGAGCAGCAGGCGTTTTGTCCCATTGTTTCCTTTTACAGTCAGCAGCAGTTCGTCTGTTTCAGGCTGCGCGATTTTGCTGATGCGCGCGCCGGTGAGTTCTTTATTTAAATCGTAAGCCAGGTTAGCTACGACAATTCCGTCAAGAGCCATAGGTCTCCTCCGTTTTAATGATATATCGTTTTTCCCGGTATGTATGCAGGAAATGATGAGCTGGTAAAGATATGAATATAAATTAAGTGTCGCCCTGCGACACTTCGCGCGCGAGCGGTTGCGCAGCAAAAACTTCCTATCCGCGACGCATTGGCTCACTTAGCGAACATCGTGAGCTTAGTGAACAAGCGTGCACAGCTGCTGCGCATCCTCACGGAGTGTTTTTTATTTCATAGGACGAACTTTCCTATGAAATAAAAAAGCAGCAGTGATACCTGTTTTTCGCTTATGGTTAAGATAGCACAGGTATTTGATGATGTAAAGAATGTTTTCTTTGTAAAATTTTCTTTTGACTGAACGGAAAAGATTTGACTTCAAAGACAAAAAATCATATAATAGATTGACTTTTACAGTAAATTAATCGTCTGGGGGAATACAATGATCAAGAGCATGACGGGATTTGGACGCTGCGAAAGTTCTGACGCATATCGCAGGATCACGGCGGAGATCAAATCCGTAAATCACAGATATTTTGACGTCAGCATCAAGATTCCGAAGAAGCTGAATTATTTTGATTCCGCGATTCGTTCTCTTTTGAAAGAGTACGTAGAGCGCGGCAAGGTGGATGTTTTTATTACATATGAAGATTTGTCCGAGCATGATGTGGCGGTCAGATATAATCGAAAGCTGGCCGGTGAGTATCTGACGCATCTGAAGTCCATGGCACAGGAGTTTGGTCTGGATGACGATATCCGCGTCAGTACGTTATCTCGTTATCCGGATGTTTTTACCATGGAAGAGCAGCCGATGGATGAGGAAGAGCTCTGGTCGCTTTTAGAGCATGCGCTTCGCGGAGCACTGGAGCAGTTTGTCTCGGTGCGGACCAGGGAGGGTGAACGGCTGAAAAGTGATCTGGTGGAGAAGCTTCAGCACATGCTCCTTAATGTGGAAAAGATAGAGGCGCGTGCACCGGAGATTCTGTCGGAATACCGGGCAAAGATTGAGGGAAAGGTGAAGGATCTGCTTGGTGATGTTCAGATTGATGAATCCCGCCTTGCGTCCGAACTGGTGATCTTTGCGGATAAGATCTGCACCGATGAGGAGACGGTTCGGTTAAAAGCCCATATTCATTCCATGCTGGATACCTTAGAGAGCGATGGCGGCATTGGCCGTAAGCTGGATTTCATCGCACAGGAGATGAATCGGGAGTCGAATACGATTCTTTCCAAGGCCAACGATCTTACGACCTCGAACCTGGCCATTGATCTGAAGACTGAGATTGAGAAAATTCGCGAGCAGATTCAAAACATTGAATGATATAAGGGGATAAGGGTTATGTCATCTTTTATTAACATTGGTTTTGGTAATGTGATCAATACAGATAAAATTGTCTCTATTATTAATCCGGATTCCGCTCCGGCCAAGCGGCTGATTCAGCGTGCGAAGGAGCAGGAAATCCTGATTGACGCTACCCAGGGGCGGAGGACGAAGAGTGTGATCGCGACGGATACACAGTATGTCATTCTTTCCGCACTGCAGCCGGAGACGCTGGCGGGACGGTGTGCGAGCAAAGAGACAGGAAGAGAGGCAGAGATATGAGTGATACCGGCTTTCTGATTGTACTTTCCGGTTTTGCAGGCTCAGGGAAGGGAACAATCATGAAGGAATTGCTGACCCGTTACCCTGAAGAATATGCTCTGTCCGTTTCCGCAACGACCCGGAATCCCCGTCCGGGCGAAATGGAAGGAAGAGAGTACTTTTTTAAAACAAAAGAGGAATTTGAACAGATGATAGCGGATGACGCCTTGCTGGAGCATGCTTCCTATGTCGGCAACTATTACGGGACGCCGAGGGCATATGTAGAGGAGCAGCTGAAAAGCAGCCGTTCCGTGATCCTGGAGATTGAGATTCAGGGTGCTCTTCTGATCAAAGAAAAGTTCCCGGATACGCTGCTTCTGTTTGTTACACCGCCGTCCGCAGCCATTCTTCGCGATAGGCTGATCGGCCGGGGGACAGAGACACCGGATGTCGTGCATTCCCGCATGGTCCGTGCCATTGAGGAGGCGGACGGATGTGAAGCTTATGATTATCTGATCATCAATGATGATCTGGACACCTGTGTGGAAGAGGTACATCATATCATCCGCAGTGAAAGAAGCCGCATGCGGCACAGATTAAGTGAAATTGAAACTATCAGAAATGATTTAAAAAAGTATGTGAAGGGAGAACCGATATGATACATCCATCTTATGTGGAACTGATGAAAGTTGTAAACAAAGATTCTGACAACATCGGCGAGATGCCGGTAGTAAACAGCCGTTACTCCATTGTGATCGCATCGGCAAAGCGTGCCCGTCAGATTATTGCGGGAGCAGAGCCCCTCGTAGACGACGCCGAAGGCAAAAAACCGCTTTCAATTGCTGTTGAGGAGCTCTACAATCAGAAGGTGAAGATACTTGGGGAGGACGACATCGAGGGAGAGGTGTAGCGTTTTAAGTGAGCATAAAAGTTTTATTTGTCTCTCTCGGGTGTGATAAGAACCGGGTAGATTCCGAGTATATGGTAGGGAAGCTGGCTGAGCATCAGTTTGTGATAACAGATGATGAGGCGGAAGCGGATGTGATCGTGATCAATACCTGCTGCTTTATTCAGGACGCCAAAGAAGAGAGTATTCAGACTATTCTTGAGATGGCAGCCCTGCGAACCGCGGGTTCCTGCATGGCTCTTATCGTCTGCGGGTGTCTGGCGGAGCGTTACCGCGAGGAAATCTTTGCGGAGATTCCTGAGGTTGATGCAGTGCTGGGGACGAACTCGACGGAACATATTCTGTTGGCTGTCGAGAAAGTGCTGACCGGAAAAAAATATGAGGCCTTTGAACCTCTGACCAGATCAGAGAAGCATCTGTCTCCCCGAAGCATATCGACGGGAGGCCATTTTGCGCATCTGAAGATTGCGGAGGGCTGTGACAAGCACTGCACGTATTGTATTATACCCGCGATTCGCGGACCGTACCGCAGCGTTCCGATGGAAGATCTGATCGCCGAAGCAAAGTCTCTTGCCGAACAGGGCGTAAAAGAACTGATCCTGGTCGCGCAGGAGACGACACTCTACGGGGTGGATCTGTATGGAAAAAAATCCCTGCATTTGCTGCTGCATGAGCTGAATCAGATACCGGGGATATACTGGATTCGCCTGATGTACTGTTATCCGGAAGAGATTTACGATGAACTCATAGAAGCAATCCGTGACAATGAGAAGGTCTGTCATTATATTGATATGCCGATTCAGCACATCAATACTTCTATTTTAAAGAGAATGGGGAGACGGACGAACCGCGAGACTCTGGAAGAGCGAATTTCTGCGATTCGCACAGCAATCCCGGATATCGCGCTTCGAACGACACTGATCTGCGGCTTCCCCGGAGAGACTTTAGAGCAGCATGAGGAGCTGATGGAGTTTATCAATGAGACGGAGTTTGACCGTCTCGGTGCGTTTGCTTATTCCGCGGAGGAGAATACGCCGGCTGCCGAATATCCGGATCAGATTGATGAGGAACAGAAGGAAGAGTGGCAGGCGGAAGTGATGGAGCTTCAGGAAGAAGTGATCCTTGATAAGAACGAAGATATGATCGGCTATGAACTGGATATCATCATCGAGGGCAAAATAGCGGATGAGGATGTCTATGTCGGCAGGAGTTATCGGGATGCACCGGATATTGACGGTTATGTGTTCGTTCATACGGATGAAGAACTGCTTACCGGTGACTTTGCGAGAGTGAAGATTACCGGTGCTTATGAATATGATCTGATCGGGGAGCTCATCTGATGATGAGGATTGCGGGATAAGTGAGACAGGAAATCTCTGATCTCCGTGATCGAACTTATGTACAGCTGCGGTTTTTTGTGGAGCAATCCGTAGGTATCATCATTTGTAAAGAGTTTAGAGAACACTTAAGAAAGGACTGAAGAAAGCGATGAATTTACCGAATAAGCTGACAATGTTTCGAGTAATATTGATTCCGTTTTTTGTTTTTTTCCTGTTGACGGATATCGGACTCGGGAAAATCGCTCCAATACTGGCATTGATTATTTTTATTGTTGCGAGTCTTACGGATATGCTGGACGGAAAGATCGCCCGTAAGTACAATCTGGTTACTAATTTCGGAAAATTTATGGATCCGCTGGCGGACAAACTGCTGGTCTGTTCGGCGCTGATCTGTCTGATCGAGCTGGATAAGGCAGCGTCCTGGATAGTGATCATTATCATCGCCCGGGAGTTTATCATCAGCGGATTCCGGCTGATCGCGACGGAGCATCAGATTGTTATCGCGGCCAGTATGTGGGGAAAGTTTAAGACCACTTTTCAGATGGCGGCGATCATTCTGCTGATCCTCAACTGTGCATGGTCGCTGACCATCGGCGGCGTGGATGTGATCTATGTGCTGGGGCAGATCGTCCTCTATGTAGCGCTGGCGCTGACGATCATCTCATTGGTAGATTATCTTATGAAAAATAAGGGAGTTCTCAGCGAGCAGGATTGATTGAGCGAATAATTACAAAACCTTTCGAGGCGGACAGAATTGACAGATAGACAAGGAGAATAATTGCAAAACTCCCCAAACCGAACATTGAGGATATACACGGAAACATTTCAATAAAGGACACTTTCCCGTGTCCTGTTTGAAATCGTTGACGGGGATATCCTCAGCCATAATAAACAGTTTTGCAATTATTCGGAGTAAAGGGTTGAAACGTTATGAGAATAATCGCAGGCACAGCCCGCAGCATCCCTTTAAAGACGGTGAAAGGTCGTGATACACGGCCGACTACCGACCGGATCAAGGAGACGCTGTTTAATATGATACAGCCGGATATTCCGGGTGCAGTATTTCTGGATCTTTTTGCCGGCTGCGGCGGTATCGGACTTGAGGCTGTCAGCCGGGGAGCAGATTATGCGGTTTTTGTGGATAACAGCCGTCAGGCTGTTTCCTGCATTGAGGAGAATATCGCTTCCGCAAAGTTTCAGTCCAGATGTGAAGTGAAACGGATGGATTTCCTTTCGGCCATAAAGAGTCTGGAAGGCAGATTTACCTTTGATCTTATTTTTATTGACCCTCCTTACGGGAAGGGACTTGCGGCTCAGGCGCTTGATGCGCTTGCCGCATCTTCGATTTGCGCTGAAGATGTTATGATTATTGTGGAGGAATCGCTTGATTTTTTACCGGAGGAGCTGACCGGCAGAGGTTTCGAGATTACAAGGATCAAGACATATAAGACAAATCAGCACATTTTTTTAAAAAAGGGGGTTCTGACTGTATCGTCAGAAAAAAACCATGAGAAAAGCAATTTACCCGGGCAGCTTTGACCCGCCTACATTCGGTCATCTGGATATCATTGAGCGTTCGGCCCGGATGGTAGATGAACTCAATGTTGCGGTTTTGAAAAACAATGCAAAAAATCCGTTGTTTTCTGCCGAGGAACGTGTTAGTATGATTAAAGAATTGACCAGCCATCTGCTGAATGTGACGGTAAGCGCATTTGACGGTCTGACTGCCGATTACGCAGCCGGTACAGGCGCGAATATCGTAGTGAGAGGCCTTCGGGCGGTTACGGATTTTGAATATGAGCTTCAGATTGCACAGACAAATCATGCAATAAACGATAACATTGATACGATTTTTCTTACGACGAATCTGAAGTATTCATACTTAAGTTCAACGATTGTGAAGGAAGTGGCCTCTTACGGCGGTGACATTTCCAAATTTGTACCGGAACAGATTATAGAGAAAATATATGACAAGTACCATATTATAAGATGACAGAAGGAGAAGATTTCATGAACAGTCGTTTAGAGCAGATTTTAGCAGAGATTGAGGAATATATTGACAGCTGCAAAGCACAGCCCTTATCGAAGGGCAAGATAATTGTCGACAAGGAAGAAATCACAGAGCTTTTGACGGAGCTCCGTTTAAAGACGCCGGATGAGATTAAGCGTTATCAGAAGATTATTGCAAACAGGGACGCAATTCTGGCAGATGCGCAGGCACGGGCGGATGAAATCCTGGCACAGGCGCAGATTCAGACAAATGAACTGGTGAGTGAGCATCAGATTATGCAGCAGGCCTATGCGCAGGCGAATGAAGTTGTTTCCATCGCGACAAATCAGGCGCAGGAGATTCTTGATAAAGCGACGGAGGATGCCAATGCGATCCGTACTGCGTCTATTGAGTATACGGATAATCTTCTTGGAAATCTTGAAAACATTGTGGTACATACCCTCGATACTTCGAAGGCAAAGTATGACAGCCTTTTATCCTCTCTTCAGGAGTGTTACGATATTGTGAAGGCAAACCGCGGAGAACTCACCGGTGCAGAGGATACAGAGAGTGAGGAGGAAGCATCTGACGATTCGGCTGAGGAAAGTAAGTCTGATGATATTAACCTTATCTGATATTTTTGGAATACTCCTGCACAGGTCTATGGCATCCGAAGCATAATTATGGCATAGGTTAGGATTATTCCTGAGATACTGCAAAGCACTTTGAAGAGCAGATAGCGGTGCAGGCTGAACCCTGTTCCTTTCATCATGGAGTATGTCTGCAGCAGACCGCTGATTCCACCGAAGTTTACGATGCCGGCACTCAGCAATGTCTGTATGATAACGCTGCAGCTGGATCGCCCGGTTTGCCGGATGCCGTTTGTTACTTCAATGGCTCCGATGCAGAGAATTTTTACAATTGTGCTCTGAAAAGGGATATGCAGGATTACATCGGCCAGCAGAGCAGACAGGATGATATATCCGGCCAGTCGAATCATCGTAGAAAAACCGTTCATAATACCGGCGTCCAGGATCTTTATGTTGAGAGGAGATTCGGATGCCGGTTTTCTGGTTGTGTTTTCAGGAGTTTCTGTTTTTCTTGATTTGCCGGAGCGGCTGCCCACTTTCACTCCACAGGAGAAAAAGTTTCTCTTCACATTTGTAATACGGCTTTTTTTATTCTGATATAGGAAGAAAACAGCGATTCTTCCAATTAACAGCGGCGGCAGATAACACGCGGCAAATACTGCTGCGGGCGGAAGTATTTCACGAAAAATATTGCGGTAGAGATAATTATATAAAAAAGCCGGACCGAAATTGTTGCTGATACAACTGATGGTTTCCGCTTCTTTTGATGATATTTTTCCGGCTCGATACAGTTCTGCACAGATCATGCTGCCCAGGGGAAATCCAAAGAGAAATCCGGCGATCAGCGGATAGATCAGCGGACTTCTTACAGGATATATTCGCTGAAACACAGGGGAGATCAGTTCGAAAAAACGGTCGTATACCCCGGACTGCACAATGATATTGGAAAAAATACAAAACGGCAGAAGCGTAGGCAGGATGGAGTTGTACCAGAGTGCCAGCCCGTCAAAAACAGCATTTGCCGTGCGCAGCGGAAACAGCAGGCAATACAGGATGAAAACTGCAAACAGCAGTGACAGGATTTTATTTTTCATATCTTAAGGGTATTCGTGATCAGAGGAGAAAATACGTAGAATTTTTGAGCAGGATTCCGAATAATTATAACATGTTCCGAAAGAAAGAGGTACGTCATGCAGCTTCGCGTAGATAAAGTTCTTTCCCAATTGCAGATTGCCGCCCGGTCGGAGTCAAAAAAGATGATTCGTGACGGCCGAGTCCGGATTGGCGCGCGTCAGGTGAAGAATGCTTCGGAGAAGTTTGATCCGGAGAAAGAACAGCTTTATATCGACGAACAGCCGGTGCGGTACACACAGTATCAATATTTTATGTTGTATAAGCCGATGGGGTGCGTGACGGCTACAGCGGATGCCAGGGATAAAACGGTCATGGACTATCTCCCCGAGGAGCGCCGCCGCGGCCTGGCGCCTGTGGGGCGTCTGGATAAGGATACGGAGGGGCTTTTGCTCATCACAGACGACGGTGCATTGAATCATAATCTGCTGGCGCCGGGGAAGCATGTAGAAAAGACTTATTATGCGAAGATCCTCGGAGAGGTCACTCCGGATATGGCGGAGCAGTTTTCACGGGGAATTGATATCGGAGAGAAACAATGTACCATGCCCGCAAGGCTAGTGATTCTTTCCTCAGGTGAGATTTCTGAGATTGAGGTCACGATTACAGAGGGAAAATACCACCAGATCAAGCGGATGTTTCAGGCGGTCGGGACTGAAGTCCTGTATTTAAAACGCCTTTCTATGGGGAGTCTGGTTTTGGATGAGACGCTGCAGCCGGGAGAATATCGTGAGTTGACGCCGGAGGAAGCGGAACGGCTGTGGAAACCGGTATGTTACAATTGTGGTGTGTGATATGGAAATACAGATGAAAAACAACAGGATGGAGCGGTTGCTGCAGGATGTAGATGCGGTACTGTTTGATCTGGACGGTACGCTTGCTGATTCTATGTGGGTCTGGTCAGAGATTGACCGTGATTTTTTCAGGGATCATGAGATTGATTTCCCGGATTATCTGAACAGGGAGATTGAGGGGCTGGGCTTTACAGAGACGGCGCAGTTTTTTGTTGACAATTTTCCGCTGGAGGAATCGGTGGAAGAGATCAAGCAGCTCTGGAATGACATGGCGATTGAGAAGTACCGTACGAAGGTGCCGCTGAAACCGGGTGCCGGAGAGTTCCTTACAGCATTAAAGGAAAGAGGAATCAAGACGGGAATTGCTACCAGTAATTCCATGCTTCTCGTGGATACATTTCTGAATGCGGCAGGGATTGGCGGTCAGATTGATGCTGTTACAACGGCATGTGAGGTCAGTAGGGGGAAGCCTTCACCGGATGTATATCTGGTTACGGCAAAGAAGCTGAATGTATTGCCGGAGCGCTGCCTGGTGTTTGAGGATATCCCGATGGGGATCCGTGCGGGAAAGAATGCCGGCATGAGAGTCTGTGCGGTTGAGGATGAATATTCGGCACATCAGAGGGAAGAAAAGCGGGCGCTGGCGGATGAATACATAGAGGATTTCAGGGAGATATATGAGAGAATTTACGATATCAGGCCGGGAGGCCGGGCAGCGGATGGACAAGTATCTGTTTAAGGTGCTGGATCGTGCGCCGGGCGGATTCATTTATAAGATGCTCCGGAAAAAGAATATTGTTCTGAACGGGAAGAAGGCTTCCGGGAAGGAGATTCTTAAAGTGCAGGATTCGGTGAAGTTTTTTCTGTCGGACGAGACGTTTGCAAAATTTGCGTCTGCGATTCCGGGAGACCGCGGCAGCGAGGGAGAATTTAAAACTTCGGGCAATAGCATTTTTCCGTCTGCTTTAAAGATTGTTTATGAGGACGAGGATATCCTGGTGATTAATAAGCCTGCCGGGCTGCTTTCGCAGAAGGCGGCTGCAGGAGATGATTCGGCGAACGACCGTATGATTGCGTATCTTTTGGCGAGCGGGCAGCTGAGCGAGGCGGAGCTGCGCACATTTCATCCTTCCATCTGCAATCGCCTGGATCGTAATACTTCCGGCCTTTTAATCGCGGGAAAGACGATGCGCGGCCTGCAGGAGATGGCAAAGCAGCTGAAAGATCGCTCGGCGAAGAAGTTTTATCATACGCTTGTCTGGGGAAAGGTCACAAAACCGCAAAAGCTGTGCGGATATCTGGTGAAGGATCACAGAACGAATCAGGTGAAAGTATCTCTGAAAAATCCCGGAGAAAGTACGGATGCGGAGCCTGGAGATTCGGAGAGAATGCAGATTGAGACGGAATATGTGCCGCTGGCTTATTATGGCGGAGCAACCCTTCTGGAGGTACACCTGATTACCGGACGATCTCATCAGATTCGTGCGCATCTGGCCTCTGCCGGGTATCCGCTGCTGGGAGATGCGAAATACGGAAATGCTGACTTAAACCGGAGATTGTTTCATGCAACCGGGATCCGGTCACAGCTTCTTCATGCCTGCAGGATTGAACTGTCGGACGGGAGAGTCATTGAGGCGGAGGATCCGGAGGAATTCAGAAGGGCGGAGAACTGGCTGCGACGACAAGTGAGAGAGAATAATCCTCAAGTCGGAAACCATCTGGATTTCTGATTGAAAGTCATTAAGTAAAAAACAAGCTGTTGAGAGAGAAATCAGTCATTGCATACATAAGAACAGTTATGGAGAATTTGATTTATGTATATTTACATTATGAGACATGGGGAGACTTATTGGAATAAGGAAGGAAGAATTCAGGGCTCTTCAGATATTGAACTGACGGATTTCGGTGTGGATCTGGCGGAGCTTTCCGCGGATGGTTTTCAGCGGGATGGCATTCGGTTTGACCGTATCTATACCAGTCCGTTGATCCGGGCAGTCAGGACTGCGGAAATTGTTGCGCACAAAACATTGAACGGGGACATTCATGACAAACAGTTCTTTCGGATTGACGGCCGGCTGCGGGAGATGTGCTTCGGAAAGTATGAGGGTCTGAAGCTGAAGGAACTGAAAGGTTATGATGAGAATATTGTCAATTGTTTTTCACATCCTGCGCTGTACATAGCCGATGAGACCGGCGAAACATATGATGAGATTTATGCCCGGATTGACGATTTTATGCAGCGGGAACTGCTGCCGCTGCAGAAGGAGTCCGGAATTGAAAATGTATTGGTTCTCTGTTATGGCACCGTGATCCGGACATTTTTAAGCCGTATTAATGAGATCGGCCTGGAGGATTTCTGGAATATCCGTCAGCCTAACTGCAGCATCAATAAAATTGCGCTGGAGGATAACCGGTTTTCATCTGTGAGGGAGAATATTCTTTATTATGAGTCGGAAGAACTGATGCATCGGGGGATTTTATAGATATGGCGACATGGAATTCGCGGGGGCTGCGCGGCTCTACACTGGAAGAATTTATCAACCGGACGAACGAAAAATATCTGGAAAACGGCCTGGCGCTGATTCAGAAGATTCCGACGCCGATCACGCCGATTCAGATCGATAAGGAGAGCCGCCATATTACATTGGCTTATTTTGACCAGAAAAGTACCGTTGATTATATTGGCGCGGTGCAGGGCATACCGGTCTGTTTCGACGCGAAAGAATGCCGGACAGATACATTTCCCCTGCAGAACGTTCATGAACATCAGGTAAAATTTATGAAAGAATTTGAGCGGCAGGGCGGTATTGCATTTCTTATCGTTTTCTTTTCCCACCGGGATGAATTTTATTATCTGCGGTTTGAAGAACTGCAGAAATTCTGGGACAGAAGTACGGACGGCGGGAGAAAAAGCATCCGGCACGAGGAACTGGATCCGCGGTTCTTTTTCGAAATGCACGGCGGACTCATGGTTCCCTATCTTGAACCGATGCAGAAAGATCTGGAGATGAGAGAGTGAATCGTGATATATAAAAATATATTGACATCTTTCCGTATTTGAAATATAATAGCGGTGTTTCACCTGCTACCATAGTAGCACATTAGCACAGTAAAGTGCTTCGGATGAAATGGAAGAACCGTAATATTGTTTATGAATGCTATTCAGGGAGGTTTTATGGCAGAACAGTTATTGCATACGCCGGAAGGTGTTCGCGACATTTATAGTGATGAATGTGAGAGAAAGTTTGTCCTGGAAAATAAAATTCATAAGGTTTTAAAGTCATACGGATATCATCCGATTCAGACGCCGACTTTTGAATTTTTTGATATATTCGGGAAGGAGATCGGAACAACGCCGTCGAAAGACCTGTATAAGTTTTTTGATCGGGAGGGAAATACCCTGGTCCTCCGGCCGGATATTACGCCGTCCATCGCACGCTGCGCGTCAAAATATTATATGGAGGATGAGATCCCGATTCGTTTTTGTTACACCGGCAATACTTTCATTAATAACAGCAGTTATCAGGGGCGGTTAAAGGAAACGACGCAGTCCGGCGCCGAATTTATCGGCGATGGTTCTGTAGAGGCGGACGCGGAGATGGTTGCTTTGACGGTACAGCTGCTCTTGAGCGCAGGTCTGAAGGAGTTTCAGGTCAGTGTGGGACATGTGGATTTTTTAAAAGGACTTTTTGAGGCTTCCAATCTGGGCGAAGAGACCGAGGATATGATTCGCGAACTGCTCTTAAACCGCAATTTTTATGGTGTGGAGGACATCATTTCCCATGCGGGATTGAATGAAAATCTCACATGGCTCTTTGGCTTGCTCAAGGACGTGATGCTGACAAAGGTAAAGCTGCAGGAGGCAAAAGAAAAAGCCCGGGATTATCCGAAGATCTACGGAGCGTTGGATCGCCTGGAGCAGCTGGAGGACCTTCTGCGGATTTATAAGGTCGAGCAGTATGTTTTTTATGAGATGGCTATGGTTTCAGGTCTGCATTACTATACGGGAATTATTTTTTCGGGTTATACCTTTGGCAGCGGGGAAGCGATTGTAAAAGGCGGACGTTATGATAATCTTCTGAAGTCTTTTGGAAAATCTGCTCCGGCCATCGGTTTTGCCGTGGTGATTGAACAGCTGATGAGCGCATTGCGTCGGCAGAAGATCCGCATCCCTTTTGAAAACCGGACAAAATGGTTTGTCTATGCGGAAAACCGTCATACTGATGCTATCCGTGACGCTATGGTGCTGCGGCGGCAGGGGGAGAATATCGAGATGATGCCGCTGAACGGGGATAATACGGAGGAATCCTATCAAAAATACGCTGAGAAGTTTCATGTGCAGGACGTGATATATTATAGATGATGAAAAAGAAAGGAAAGAACCATGCGATATATAACATTTGCTTTAGGAAAAGGTCGTCTTGCAAAAACCGCGTTGAAGATGTTTGAGGAGATCGGTATTACATGCGAGGAGATGAAAGATAAGGATACCCGCAAACTTGTCTTTGTCAATGAGGAGCTGAAGTTTCGTTTTTTCCTCGCAAAAGGGCCGGATGTGCCTACTTATGTTGAGTATGGTGCCGCCGATATCGGTATCGTCGGACGTGATACCATTCTGGAAGAGGGGCGGAACATTTATGAGGTGCTCGACCTGGGGTTTGGCGCATGCAGAATGTGTGTCTGCGGTCCCGAATCGGCGAAAGAACTGCTGCAGCATCATGAGCAGATCCGGGTTGCGACGAAATATCCGAAAATCGCAAAGGATTATTTTTATAATAAAAAACATCAGACCGTAGAGATCATTAAGCTTAACGGATCAGTGGAACTGGGACCCATCGTCGGTCTTTCGGACGTCATCGTAGATATTGTTGAGACGGGATCGACTTTGAAGGAAAACGGACTCATGGTACTTGAGGAAGTTTGCCCGCTTACCGCTCGGATGGTTGTAAACCCGGTCAGTATGAAACTGGAACAGAAGCGGATTCAGGAGATAATCGCGAGGCTCCGGGATGTGATCGCGGAAGGGTGAGAAACATGTTGGACGGCAGCCGATGCATCCTGAGCGAAGGTTCTGATATTGTATTTTATTTTTGCTAAAAAGATAGAAAGAAGGAATTATATGAGAATATTAAATCTGACACGCGACACGATCAGCGGCATTCTGGCTGATCTTCTGAAAAGAAGTCCGAATAATTATACGGAATATGAGGAGAGTGTGAACGCTATCATCGCGGATGTGCGCGAGCGGCGGGATGAAGCGGTTTTTGATTATACGAAGCGGTTTGACGGCGCGGATATTGACGCGGCGACAGTAGAAGTGGCGGACGCAGATATTGAGGAGGCGTATACGCTTGTGGAACCGGAGCTGCTCGATGTGATCCGCAAGGCGAAGGAAAATATCCGTATTTACCATGAAAAACAGCGGCAGTACAGCTGGTTTGACAGCGAGATTCCGGGAACAATGCTTGGACAGAAGGTGACGCCCATCGCGAAGGCTGGTGTGTATGTGCCGGGCGGCAAAGCGGCTTATCCGTCGTCTGTCCTGATGAATATCATTCCCGCGAAGGTGGCCGGTGTGGAGGAGATTATTATGGCAACGCCCTGCAACCGAGAGGGAAAGGTAACGCCGGCGACGCTTGTTGCTGCGAATGAAGCCGGAGTAGACCGCATTTTCAAGGTGGGCGGTGCGCAGGCAATCGCGGCTATGGCTTTCGGGACAGAGAGTATCCCGAAGGTTGACAAGATCGTCGGGCCCGGTAATATATATGTGGCACTGGCGAAAAAGGCCGTGTTTGGTTATGTAAGTATTGATTCGATTGCCGGACCGAGTGAGATTCTGGTGTTGGCGGACGAAACAGCGAATCCCCGTTACGTTGCGGCGGATCTGCTGTCTCAGGCGGAGCACGATGAACTGGCATCAGCAATTCTGATTACTACCAGTGAAACGCTCGCAAAGCAGGTCTCAGCGGAGATAGACGCCTTTTTGCAGAAACTTTCCAGAAAGGCAATTATCGAAAAATCACTGGAAAATTACGGATATATTCTGGTTGTCCCGGATTTGGATATGGCGATCGATGCTGTCAATGAGATTGCATCCGAGCATCTGGAGATTGTAACAGCGAACGCGTTTGAAGTAATGACGAAGGTGAAAAACGCAGGCGCCATTTTTATCGGAGAGTACAGCAGTGAACCGTTGGGGGACTATTTCGCAGGACCAAACCACGTACTTCCGACGAATGGTACAGCCAAATTTTTCTCTCCGCTGTCTGTAGATGATTTTATTAAAAAATCCAGCATTATCTCCTATTCGAGAGAGGCGCTTGAAGGTGTATATCAGGATATTGCGCAGTTTGCCCGGTGCGAACAGCTGACTGCTCATGCAAATTCTGTGCTGGTGCGCTTCGAGAAGTAAAGGTATATGAGTGGGACGGATGCCAGTGCCAGCCGGTGCATCCTGAGCAAACATTATTGATTATAAAAGCTATGATGTATTAAGCTATATATGATATTATAAAAATTATTTTGGTGTGAAGGAGGCTGGTAACATGAAAAAAGAAAGAATTGTTGCCATAAACAGGACGACCGCCGAGACGGATATCGCGCTGACCCTGAATCTGGATGGAAGCGGCGAGCGGAAGATTTCGACGGGCGTGGGGTTTTTTAATCATATGCTGGCAGGATTTGCCCGTCATGGTTTTTTTGACCTGGATGTGAAGGTGAAGGGCGACCTGGAGGTGGATTGTCATCATACGATTGAAGATACCGGCATTGTTCTCGGCACGGCAATTCGGGAGGCGGTCGGAGATAAAAAAGGAATTCGACGCTATGGGAGCATGATTCTTCCGATGGATGAGTCGCTGGTGCTTTGTGCGGTAGATCTGTGCGGACGCCCGTATTTTGTTATGGATGCAGAATTTCCTACGGAGCGGGTGGGAGATATGGACACGGAGATGGTTCGCGAGTTTTTTTACGCGATTTCCTATACCGCAGGGATGAATCTTCACCTGAAGGTTTTGTCCGGTTTTAACAGTCATCACATGATTGAGGCGATGTTCAAGGCCTTCGGGAAGGCTTTGGACGAGGCAACGTCTTATGACCCGCGTATCGCGGATGTATTATCGACGAAAGGCAGTTTGTAAGATGAACTACAGACAAAAGGATATTATCGTAACAGTATTTTTGAAATACGGTATGCTGGTGAAAGGGTTTTCGGATTATACGCCTGCCGGCAGTACGGAGGAAACGATTCGTTCTTTTAATAACAGCGGCATCGACAAGATTTTTCTTTTTGATCTGTCGGATGGTGAGCGGGAGCATGAGCAGAATCTTGTTACTTTGAAAAAAATTACACAGTTTTCCGAACTTCCGGTCTGTGCGGGCGGTAATATCAATAATATTAACGACATTAAGAAGGTCCTTTATGCCGGATGTAATAAGGTTATTCTGAATTCATTGAAGAAACAGACGGAAGACCTGGCTGCAGAGGGGGCACGGCGTTTCGGAAAAGACCGCATGGCGTTGTCTGTTTTCAGTGCGGATGTTTTTTATAAAAAACGGGCAGCGATGCAGGAGTATATCAGTGAGGTTGTTGTCCTGGATCCGAAGCTGGCGGGTACGATGCGCGATGTTACAGATATGCCGTATTCTGTATTGATCGATGATGTTTCGAATGAAAAAATCGCTGATATTCTAAAGCGGGATGAGAATATTAAAGGGATTTCCTGCAGTTTGTTTTCGGCAAATCCCTCCGGGGTGCCTGAACTGAAAACATATCTGAAAGAGCAGGGAATCGGAATAGATCATCTGACATCTACAAGGAAGTGGTCGTCTTTTAAGTTAAATGCAGACGGCCTGATTCCCGTGGTTGTTCAGGATTACCAGAATAATGAAGTGCTGATGCTCGCCTATATGAATGAGGAGGCATATGAGAAAACGCTTGAGACGGGGCGGATGACTTACTATAGCCGCAGCCGTCAGGAACTCTGGGTCAAGGGGCTGACGTCAGGCCATTTCCAGTATGTCAAGTCGCTGGAGATCGACTGCGACAGCGATACGATTCTTGCGAAAGTATCACAGATTGGCGCCGCCTGCCACACTGGAAACCGGAGCTGCTTTTATACAAACCTGGCAGAGGATGAGTATCAGCCGCGTAATATGCATGGTGCGTTGACAAAAACTTATGAAAACATCCGGGAAAGAAAACTGTATCCGAAGGAAGGCTCTTACACGTCATACCTTTTTGAAAACGGAATTGATACCATATTAAAGAAAATCGGAAAAGAGGCTACGGAGCTGATTATCGCTTCAAAGAATCCCGGAAAAGAGGGCAGCCGCTACCAGATGGCGGATTTGCTTTATTACGCAATGGTTTTGATGGTAGAAAAAGAAATCTCCATCGAAGATGTCCTGGAAGAAATGATGATGCGCTAGACTGTACTAATGAAGACGTCCTGACATATTATGAACGTTTCGGCATATGGTTTATAAAGCATAGTCGGAGCGGCAGGATATAGATAAGCAGCGGTATTATGACCGAAAACAATATGCACAGCAGGCGAGAAGCTGTTTTGAAGAACATTCAGAAAAGAGGAAGCGCCCGGATTATGATTATGGACAGGAGCGCGAAGAAGCCGATCACCCGATGAAAAGTTATTTTAAATGCAGGCTAGTACTTGCGGCGGTCCTCTTTGCGGGTTTTTGTCTGATTCGCTTCACCGGTTGGACATACGGGGATATCAGCGCGGAGGCGATTCAGAGCGAGATACAGAACGGCATCTCCCTGCCGGAATCTTTTCCGCAGTTGTCGGATCTGACTACAATTTTGGAGAAACCGGAAGAGTAGCGGCTCAGAGAGTGCGGTTTGATTCGGAGAAGAAATGCAGATGTGACGGAACGGTATCCCTAAAGGAGATATTTCGGATTACCGGATTTTATATTGGAGGAAGAATATGCAGATGATATTGTTTGATCTGGATGGAACATTGCTTCCGATGGATCAGGACAAGTTCACAACAGGATATTTTAAATTTCTGGCCCGAAAAATGGAGCCGCACGGTTATGAGCCGAAAAAGCTGATCGATTCCATCTGGGGCGGCACTGCAGCAATGGTCAGAAATGACGGAAGCTGTACAAATGAAAAGGCTTTCTGGCAGTATTTTGCTTCTGTTTACGGAGAGGATTCCGTAAATGATATGGGAATTTTTGAGGAGTTTTACCGAGTAGAGTTTCAGCAGGCAAAAATGTTCTGCGGATATAATCCGAAAGCAGTAAAAACGGTAGGTCTTCTGAAAGAAAACGGTTACCGTGTGGTACTCGCCACGAATCCGCTTTTCCCTGCTATCGCGACGGAAAGCCGTATTCGCTGGGCCGGACTTGCTCCGGAAGATTTCGAGTGGTACACTACCTACGAAAACATCAGTTATTGCAAGCCCAACCCGGAGTATTACCGCGAAATCCTGCGGCATTTCAATCTCAGACCTGAAGACTGTCTCATGGTCGGCAACGATGTGGATGAAGATATGGTCGCCCGCGAAATCGGGATGGAGGTCTTCCTTTTGACGGATTGTCTGCTGAATCGGCATGAGAAGGATATATCCGGTTATCCGCAGGGCAATTTCGATGACCTGGTAAATTATATATTATGATACAAGGGACAAAAGTATCATACCCTTGAATATCGTGGAAAGGAAGCGGTTATATGGAATATATCTTTCCTATTACCACTTTTCTGAAAACAGAAGCCTGAACGTTCAATTTTGTGCACATCGTACATTGAAGTAAAAAGTCTGTTTTGATATACTAATTCAGTATTTTCAGACATTTTTATGCCTTTCAAAGTATTTTGCGGGTTATTTTTACCTGCGGCAGGGGGTATTCAGTTTTGATCGATATACACAGTCATCTTTTATATGGCGTAGATGATGGTCCGCGTACATTTGAGGAGTCCTGCCAGATGCTGAAGGAGGCAAAGCGGCAGGGCGTTCGTGCGATTATCTTGACGCCTCACTATCGGCACGGAATGTTTCCGTATGATACAGAGACCGTGCGCCGGAATTTTCTGCAGATCCGGAAGTATGCCGGAGAGATTGGCATCCGTGTGTTTCTGGGATGTGAGTATCATATGAACAGCCGATGCGTTTCTAATATGAACAGCCGGCGCTGTTATCCGCTGGCAGGTTCCGCTTACGTACTTTGCGAGTATTCCGGCCAAACGGAGTTTTCATACATACGTGATACGGCACAGGAACTGCTGGCAGCCGGGTATATTCCGGTGATTGCTCATGCAGAGCGATATGGATGTCTGCTGGACGATTATGAACTGGTAAGTGAACTTAAGGATTCCGGGGCATTGATTCAGGTGAACGCGGATGCGGTCCTCGGGCTGGACGGGAGAGCAGCAAGGAAGTTTTGTAAAACTCTTTTAAAAAACGGTCTGGCTGATATTGTTGCCAGTGACAGTCATGATATGAAGCGCCGTCCGTGTCATATGGAGAAGTGCCGTGAATATGTTCAGAAGAAATACGGAGAGGATACAGCCCGGCGGCTGTTTGTGACTGCGCCGAAAAAGATTTTAGAGAAATCTGGAGAATAAACGAGTTATAATTTTTGTAAGGGAGATTAACCGAAGATGACCAAGCCTACTTTTGTCACGAAGGAACAGATTGAAGAGATTGTAAAGACATACCCGACACCGTTTCATCTGTATGATGAGCGGGGCATTCGTGAGAATGCGCGTGCAGTTCAGGAAGCCTTTTCGTGGAATCCGGGATTCCGTGAATATTTTGCAGTAAAGGTGACACCGAATCCGTTTTTACTTAAGATTTTAAAAGAGTACGGATGCGGTACGGACTGCTCTTCCATGACGGAGCTCATGATGTCGGATGCGGTTGGTTTTTCGGGCGAGGAGATCATGTTTTCGTCAAATGATACGCCGCCGGAGGAGTTTATTTATGCCAATGAGATTGGTGCGACGATCAATCTGGATGATTTTACCCATATCGCATATCTGGAGAATCTGATCGGAGAATTTCCGAAAACAATGAGCCTCCGTTATAATCCGGGCGGAGTTTATACATTGAGCAACGGTATTATGGACAACCCGGGCGATGCAAAGTACGGTTTTACGAAAGAGCAGATTATCGAAGGATATCGTATTCTGAAGGAGAAGGGTGTCGAGCGCTTCGGCCTTCACGCATTTCTGGTGAGCAACACGGTGACGAATGATTACTATCCGACGCTTGCGAAAACACTTTTTGAACTTTGCGTGGAGATTCGGGAGAAGACAGGCGTGCAAATGGACTTTATTAATCTTTCCGGCGGCGTGGGGATCGCTTATCGCCCGGAGGAGACTCCGAATGACATCCGGGCCATCGGCGCAGGTGTGGAAAAGGTGTACAATGAGGTTCTGGTTCCTGCGGGAATGGGCGATGTGGATATTTACACAGAGATGGGACGGTTTATGATGGGACCTTACGGCTGTGTGGTAACACAGGCTATTCATGAGAAACATACCTATAAGGAATATATCGGAGTGGACGCCTGTGCGGCAAATCTGATGCGTCCGGCAATCTACGGCGCTTACCATCATATTACTGTTGCGGGGAAGGAAGAAGCGCCCTGTGACCATAAGTATGACGTTGTTGGTTCTCTCTGCGAGAACTGTGACAAATTTGCCATTGACCGGATGCTGCCAAAGATTGATATGGGTGATTACCTGATTATCCATGACTCCGGTGCGCACGGTTTCTCCATGGGGTATAATTATAACGGGCGGCTTCGTTCCGCGGAGCTTCTTTTGAAGGAGGACGGCAGCGTACAGCTGATCCGACGGGCGGAGACACCAAAAGATTACTTTGCGACCTTTGACTGCTTCGATATTATCCGGGAGCTGGTGTAATATTGGAAATATTGTTGTAACTATTCAGAACCAGGCTCGAAAATGCTGCACATTTCCTCGCTGTCGCGTTCTCGCCAGATAAATTTGTACTTAAAACAGCTTACGGATGCAAGCATCCGACACTGTTTTTCGACAAATTTGCCTGGTTCTGAATAATTACATATTGTATAAAAACGTGAGCCAAGGAAGGCTGATTGCAAATTTTGTGTCAATCAGTCTTTCCTTTTTTGTAAATTACTGATATGATACTACGGTGAAGCGTTCGTAACATGTGGCGCATGGTTTCGGGAGATTAAATATTTATAAGGAGACAGTATGGCAGAGCTTGTACTGGAAATGAGGGGGATCACAAAGACATTTGGTTCGGTGGTCGCCAACAAAGATGTGAATCTGAAGTTGTACGCCGGCGAGATTCACGCATTATTGGGAGAAAATGGTGCCGGTAAGAGTACGTTGATGAATGTGCTTACCGGCATTTACAAACCGGATGGGGGAGAGATTTATTATAAGGGGAAAAAAGCAGTGATTCGCTCGCCGCGCCAGTCGGTTGCCATGGGCATCGGTATGGTGCACCAGCATTTTCGCCTGATTCCCACGCTGACGGTGGCGGAGAATGTGGCGCTTTATTCAGAAGAGCGGAATTTTTTCTTACATACGGCGAAGATGGAAGAGGAGATTGCGGAGTGTTCCCGTCAGTTTCAGATGGAAGTTGACCCGCATGCAAAGGTCTGGCAGCTTTCCGTTGGAGAACAGCAGAGGGTGGAGATTGTTAAGCTTCTTTACAGGGGCGCGGAGGTCCTGATTCTGGATGAGCCATCCGCGGTGCTGACTCCTCAGGAAGCCGATAAAATGTTTGTCACGCTGCGGCGGATGGCGGAGCAGGGCAAGACGGTTATCGTGATTTCGCATAAAATGAACGAGGTAATGAAAAATGCGGACCGCATAACGGTGTTAAAAGGCGGAATGGTGGAGGACACCATGGAGGCAAAGGACGCCACTTTGGAGCGTCTGACCCATGCCGTGGTCGGCGACCGGGAATATGTCGAGCATGTGCACAGACAGCGGGAGCTTAGCAGCAGAAGCGTGCTCAGGCTGAATGATGTAACGGTGAAGAACGATAAAGGGCTTCCCGCGGTACAGGATGTAACGCTGGACATTCGGGAAGGTGAGATTTTCGGTATCGCGGGTGTTGCAGGCAACGGACAGAGAGAGCTGGCGGAACTGATCGCCGGACTGCGGCCGACAACAGGCGGAACTGTCTGTCTGGGGGACCGGGATGTCACAAAGGCATCCATACGGGAACGAATTCGGGCGGGCATTTCCTTCATCCCGGAGGACCGTCTTCACACCGGTCTGGTTCCGGGTATGAACTTAAAGGAAAATATTATACTGAAGGAATTTGACACGGAGAAATACAGCAAAAGGGGAATTATCCGTTCGAAAGCCGTGGAAAGCGCTGCAGATCGCTTTACTGACATATATGATATAAAACATGGCGGAAAGGAGCTGCCGGTCGGACTCATGAGCGGCGGCAACCAGCAGAAGCTTCTGGTCGGACGTGAGGTAGACGGACGGCCGAAGCTGATCGTGGCCTCTTATCCGGTCCGCGGTCTTGATATCGGCGCAGCAGAGGCTATCCGCCAGATTCTCATGGAGGAGAGCCGGCAGGGGACAGCGGTTCTTCTGATTTCCGAGGAGCTGGATGAGATTTTCCGTATGTGCGACCGTGTCGGCGTACTTTGCGGCGGCATTTTGATGGGAATTCGCTCCGTAGATGAAACGAATTACAATGAGATCGGGTTGATGATGTCCGGCGAAAGAGTGGAGGTGGTTTCTCATGCGTAATTTGCGTGTACAGAAAAGAACCGATCTGACGCCGGTAAAGAGGCTGATCAATGTTGTGATTTTTGTGCTGCTTGCACTGGTGTTCTGTGCGTTTTTTGTGGCCTATAACGGAAACAATCCCCTTGAGGTCTATGCAAAAATGTTGAAGACGATTGTCTCCGTGAAAGGTCTGCAGAAAAGTATTGTCGCAGGGTTGCCGTTGATTTTTACAGGCCTGGCAGTGGCTTTCGGATATCGGATGAATCTGAACAATATTGGAGCGGACGGACAGTATGCATTTGGCGCGATTTTCTGTATCTGGTTTGCGCTTTACGGACCGGATATGCCGGCAGTGCCGAAGATTATTCTCATGTTTGTTTTCGCGTGCGCGGGCGGAGCCTTTGTCGCGCTGCTGGCTGCGATTCCCAAAGCACTCTGGGATGTGAATGAGACGATTATGACAATGATGTTAAATTACGTGGCGCTGTATGTTTTAAATTATCTGACCTACGGTCCATGGAAAGAATCCGGTCAGATGGTTGCGCAGACTGCGGAGATTTCCGAGCGGTATTATCTGCCGGATATCGGAAATACGGGGATTAATTCGATTCTGCTGATTGCCATAGCGATTGCAGTTGTCCTGTATTTTTTCCATTCGAAAACGACAAAGGGTTTTGAGATGGAGGTAGTCCGCAAAAGCCCGGGAGCGGCAAGATATGCCGGTATTCATGTAAAGAAAAATATTATCCTGGTGCTTGCTGTAAGCGGTGCGATCGCCGGCCTGGCCGGCTTTGCCCAGGTGGGCGGCATCATCCACCGGGTGCAGGCGGATATGCCGAATGGTGCCGGTTACACCGGCATCGTTATCGCTTACCTGGCGGGATTAAATCCGTTGGTTGTGGTGATTGTCGGCATCCTTTTCGGTGCATTGCAGATCAGTGCTGTTGCCGTGCAGGTTTCCGGAGTTCCCTCTCAGATCGCGACGATGATTCAGGGCAGTATTATGCTGTTTGTGATCGCGGGAGACTTTTTTACCAGATATAAAATCGTTCGGACGAAACCGGATCAGGCCAATGGCTCGGACATCTCCCGGGGAAATGAATCGGACATCACACAGAAGGGAGGCGCAGAGGTATGACGACAGCATTGCTGGTATCTATTATTTCGACGGCGATTGTATATGCGGTTTCCGTTCTTTATGCCGCGGTCGGTGAGATTTTCTCCCAGCGGGCCGGTGTGATGAATCTGGGTCTCGAGGGAATTATGCTGATGGGTGCGGTTTCCGGTTATCTGGTGGCGGTACACCGACAGAACCTGGCGTTGTCCATGCTTGCCGTTATTGCGGTAGGTGCGATTCTCGGGCTGGTTTTTGCGTTTGTGACAGTAACGCTTCAGGCAGATCAGACGGTTGCAGGCATGGCCATGCTTACCTTCGGCACGGGTTTAAGCGGTTTTATCGGAAAGGAAGTCAGCGGCGTCAACGCGAATTTAAAGTTTGAGTCTTTTGATCTTCCGCTTTTATCAAAAATCCCGGTGATCGGCCAGAGTTTTTTCCACCAGGATATTCTGGTGTATGCCATGTATATCATTTTGCCCCTGTCCATGATTTACATTTATAAGACGAGGCCGGGGATGATTCTCCGCTCTCTTGGCGAGAACCCCGCAACATTGGACAGCGTAGGGTACAATGTGTTCGCACTGCGATATGCATATGTTGTATTCGGCTGTATTATGACGTCGGTTAGCGGCGCATGTGTTTCGCTCTCTTACACAAACTTCTGGAGTGACGGAATGACAAGCGGAAAGGGATGGATTGCCGTGGCGCTGGTGGTGTTCGCCTCATGGAACCCTCTTGTGGCAGTGTTCGGCGCATTGCTGTTCGGCGCAGTCAGTATTATCGGGGTGGATATTCAGATGTATTTTACCGCGATTCCGTCCCAGTTTTTCTCGGCGCTTCCTTATGTAGCGACGATTATTGCGCTGATTTTCACTACGGGAAATTTCCGGAAAAAGAGGTCGGCGGCGCCTGCCGCGCTTTGTATTCCCTATGACCGGGAGGAGCGATAGTGACGGGAACGGGTGTAACCCGGGAAGATGTGTTATATCAATGATGAAAGTAACAGAAGATACATATTTTGAATTGCTTTGCAGGAAACGCAGCTATGCATCAGTTTGATCTTTTGTTCCTTGTATCATATAAATAAGCTCACGAAATCTTTGCGCCGGATTCAGCAGGCACAGCGAATTGTGAGCCAACGAAAAAACAGGAGGAAACGACAATGAAAAAGAAAGTACTCAGTGTGTTGCTCATCGGAGCAATGGCGGCAACCCTGATGGCGGGCTGCGGCAGCACGGCAAGTGACAGCAGTGATGCAGATGGTTCTGCAGCGGCGGAGACGAGCGAAACTGCGGACGACGCGGCAGACGCGGCGGAGGATTCTGATACGGTCAACCTGATCTCGCAGGATCTTCTGGGAAGCGACCCGGAGGATGGTGCAGATCTTTCCGGTATGATGATCGGTGAGATCGAATCTTACGTAATCAATGACGGCGGCTGGTGCCAGGCGACGCATGAAGGTATTGTTGCGGCGATGGAAGAGCTGGGAATTCCGGAGGATAACCTGATCGTTCTGGAGGAGATTGATGATACGGATCAGGCAACGGTGCAGGCAGCAGCGGAGCAGCTGATTGAAGAGGGATGTACACTGATCATCGGTGCTTCTACCGGTTATGCTTCTTTCCTGCCGGAGATTGCGGCTGAGAATCCGGATGTTACCTTTGCACAGTGGGGCAATAAAGTAGACGGGCTGATCGGTTATGAAATCCGAAGCTATGAGGGCATGTTCCTGGCGGGTTACGCCTGCGAGCTGCTGAGCCAGGATGAGAATACACAGCTTGGTTATTCTGCTTCTTATGATGAGTTTTCCGTCCGTACAGCGATCAATGCGTATGCGCTCGGCGCAAAGTATGCGAACGAGGAAGCAACTGTAAAAGTTGCCTGCGCGAATTCCTGGTATGATATCGACGTGGAGACTCAGTGTGCACAGTCACTGATTGACGCCGGCATTAAATATATGGGCATGGAGGCTTCCTCCCCGGCAATTCCTGAGACCTGCGAGGAAAACGGCGTATATGTGGTTGGTTATCACAATGATATGTCTTATCTGGCTGAGGATGCGGTTCTGGTTTCCTTTACCTGGAATTTCGCTCCGATCTTTAAACAGATTATGATTTCCGTAAATGACGGTACGGCAACCGCAAATGACTTCTATTACTGGGGCGGCGAGTGCTCGAAGCTGACAGATTTTGCTTCCTTTGTACCGGAGGATGTTGTCACGGCAGTGGAAGAGCTGAGCGCACAGATTGAGAGCGGAGAGGTTCAGGTATACGGCGGCGAACTCAAAGACAGAGACGGAAATGTTCTGGTGGAAGAGGGCGAAGTGATGTCTGATGACGATATCATCCTCCAGGAGTTCTTTGTAGAGAACGTAGACTGCGCATGGTAAATGTGTGTAATTACAGGGGTCGGACTTTAAATCATTCAAATGGTTATAAAGCACTGGCTTCGAGTAGTTACAAAAAAGAGTAAGAAGGAGCAGTGACATGGACGCAAAAAGATATCTGGATCTTGTCGAGAGGAGCAACACCGGAGAGAAAGTCGGCAAAAATGATTGGGATATGGATTATATCATTGATAACGTCATGGAACTGGTGGACGATTACGATTTTTCCTGGGATAAGCAGGTGCTGATCCCTGAGGATGACAAGCTGCTGGATGATATGATGGAGGCGGCAAAGAAGCTTCTTTTAAATACCGGCATTTATAATATGTCTACCGGGCGGATTATTGCCTTTTCCGAAGACGAAATCGATGAAGGAATCCGGAATATGAAAACGGAGCTGGTCATGGGCGAGGGTAAGGATGCGTATACGCTGGCTGCCCGCGGTATCGAGGATCGCAGGCCGCCGGCTGTCTGGGCCGGTAATCCCGGCTGTCCGACACCGGAGCGGCTGTATCTGCCGATTATTCAGAGTGTAGCGAAGGAACCTGTGGTCGACCTGCTTACCTGCGGCTCTCTTGTAGATGTGGACGGTTATCGTGTAAAAAGCGGTGATGTAACTGAGCTTCTGGCTGTTCGCAGAGAGATGAAGTATCTGCATCAGGCACTTGAGGAAGTCGGACGCCCCGGCATGGGGCTTCTGGCTGCGGAGAGTGCGGTCACAGAGATGGGCGATCTGGCTGCGGTCGGGCAGCAATGGCTTCGGCCCTGCGATTCACATCTGGTGGCGCTGTTTAATGAACTGATCATAGATAACGGGAACCTGGTTCGAGCGGCCAGTTCACTGGACTATGGAATGAAAAACGCTTCTCTGGCCTGCACGATGGTCGGCGGTCTGGGCGGAGACGCGCCCGGAAGCTGTATAATTATGATTGCTTCCATTTTCGCCGCGAATCTGATTGCGCTGGCAGATTATCACCTCTGCCATCCCATTCATATCAAAGATGTGGCGACTACGGCGCGGGGATGCCTCTGGCTTCAGTCTGTTCTTTGCCAGACTTTTGCGAAAAACGCGCCGGCAATCATAGTCTGTGATCTCTGGCCGTCCAGCGGCAGCCTTACCAAAGAGCTGCTCTATGAGGTGGCGGCTAATACGATTGTTGTGACTGTTTCCGGCGGACATCTGGAAGGACTGGGATCTGCAAACGGAAATGCTCCGAATGGTACCGGGCTGGAGGTTCGTCTCATGGGAGAGGTTGGAAAGGCAGTCGCCCGACAGGGGATGACAAGGTCTGAAGCGAATGCCATTGTCTTACAGCTGGTCGAAAAGTATGAGCATATCTTTCAGATGGAAGACGGCAACAAAGGAGAGCCGTTCGATGTGTCTTATAATATGGAGACCATTGAGCCTGTTCCGGAGTGGCAGCAGATGTACGATGAAGTCAAAGAAGAACTGACACAGATGGGTATTCGATTTTGAAGAAATGAAATGCGGTTGGTGCTTAACGGTTAAACATCGATAAGTGCCGGCCGCTTTTGCTATAATCGTGAAAATTGTGAAAAAATAAACATATATTGACTGATGATTCCTCGGTTGTTACAATAACTGTATATCAATTTCGGAAGAGGCAAAGGCGCCATGAGAGACGAGAGTTTTTCATGGTGCCTTTCTTTTTAGCCTCTTGTAATGTAAAAATGAGATTTTGCATTTTTGATAGTAAATGCACCGGCAGAAATAAGGAAGTTCTATCAGGAAAGGAGACACAGAACATGAGCGCATTTGAACCGATTTTATGCGGACACCCGGGAGTAGACGAGGTCCTGGACAGCATTCGTCTGGGCGACAACGTGGTCTGGCAGGTGACGACTCTGGAGGAGTTTAAATGTTTTGCTGACCCGTTTGTAAAACAGGCAATTGCGGATGGAAGAAATCTGATCTACATGCGGTTCGGTAATCATGAGCCGCTCCTTTCACCTCAGCCGGGCTTAAAGATTTATGAGTTTGATCCGAATGAGGGATTCGAGACGTTTACCGTGAATATTCGCAGCCGAATTACGGAGGAAGGATTTGACGCGTTTTATGTCTTTGACAGCCTGTCTTCGTTACAGTCTGTCTGGTATACCGACCTGATGATGGGAAACTTTTTCCGTCTGACCTGTCCGTACCTTTTTATTCTCGACACGGTGGCTTATTTTCCGCTGCTTCGCGGCCGGCATTCTTACGACGCGGTGGCAAAGATTCGGGATACAACGCAGCTTTTGCTGGATGTCCATTCCGGGAACGGCAAGCTGTATCTGTAGCCGTTAAAAGTCTGGAACCGGAATCTTCCGGAGATGTTTCTCCCCCATGTCTGTGATATGGAGACCGGTGAATGTCAGACGCTAAAGGGCGGTATTCCGCTGAGTAAATATTATCATCTGGTGGATGAGGCAAAAGCGGAGAGCCAGGATCAGAATCTGGACAGTTATGACCGGTTTTTTGCGCTGGCGCGTCTCGAATATAAAAACGGCACATTCTCGGAGGAGACGGAAGATCAGATTATTGAGAGCACGATGACAAAGGATCCGAAGCTGCATGAGCGGATAAAGAAATACTTTACACCGAAGGATTATTTTAAGCTGCGGGATCGGATGGTTGGGAGCGGCGCGATCGGCGGCAAGGCCTGCGGCATGCTTCTTGCCAGAAGAATTGTTCAGACGAGACTGCTGGAGTATGAGGCGCATACGGAACCTCACGATTCCTTTTATATCGGATCGGATGTGTTTTACAGTTATATTGTTGCTAATGATTGCTGGAAGATGCGGCTGGCGCAGCGGACGACGGAAGGTTACTATACGGAGGCAAAGCCGCTGCAGCAAGCTTTGCTATCCGGGGAATTCCCGGCGGATATCCGTGAGAAATTCCGGGCGCTTTTAGAATATTACAGCGGGAGTCCGATCATTGTACGTTCTTCCAGTTTTCTGGAGGATGGATTTAATAACGCGTTTGCGGGAAAATATGAGTCTGTTTTCTGCGTTAATCAGGGGACTCCGGAGGAGTGTCTGGAAGCTTTTGAGGATGCTGTGCGGACGGTTTATGTCAGTACGATGGATATTTCAGCGTTGGAGTACCGCCGTCAGCGGGGGCTGGAGAAGATGGATGAACAGATGGCTGTCCTGGTGCAGCGGGTTTCCGGTTCCTTCTGGGGTAATTATTTCTTCCCGGCGGCGGCTGGCGTAGGGTACAGCTACAGCATGTATCGGATGCGAAAAGACATGGATATGTCCGCAGGACTTCTGCGGATTGTCGCGGGACTCGGGACGCGTGCAGTAGATCGCCCGGAGAATGATTACCCGCGGCTGTCGAGCCTGGACCGGCCTGATATTCCTCTCTATAATTCTGTCGCGGACCGGCATCGCTACTCGCAGCGAAATATAGACGTTCTGGACATTTCAGATAATCAGATTAAGACACTGACCTTTGATTCTGTGATGGGGCAGCTTCCGCTGTGGTATAAAAAGGCCGTGATGGAGCGGGATTATGAGGCGGAAGCGACGTTAAAGCGGTTAAACCGCTGGCGTCAGGTGTGGTTTGTCAACTGCCAGAAGCTGTTGTGCAACAAAGAATTTACCACATATATGCAGAAAATGCTGAAAGTATTGGATGAGGTTTACGGCAACCCGGTGGATATTGAGTACACGGTGAACCTTGATGAGGATGGCGAATTTTTCGTCAATCTGGTGCAGTGCCGTCCCCTTTATACGGGTGCAAAAGGCGGCGCGGTAGAGATTCCGGAGATAGCGCCGGAGGACTGCTTCTTTGAGTTAAAAGATTCATCCATGGGCAATTCTCAGGAACTGAAGGTGGAAGTAGTTGTGCAGATTGACCCGATCGCCTACTATGAGTATCCGTATAATCTGAAGCCGCAGGCGGCAGAAGCGCTGCGCAAGCTGAATCTGTATTACCGTGAGCGGGGGAAAAAGATACTGCTTTTGACTCCGGGGCGCGTGGGAACTTCCTCGCCTGAGCTCGGCGTGCCGGTGACGTTTGCTGCGATTTCCAACTGCTGCGGCATCTGCGAGGTATCAGATAACCGGGCGGGATATATGCCGGAGCTCAGCTACGGAAGTCATCTCTTTCAGGATCTGGTGGAAGCGGATATTTTTTACTGTGCGATCTGGAATGACCACCGCACGCCTGTATATGAGGAAAATTTCTTTGCGGGACTTGAGAATCATTTTGCGGAGATCTGTCCGGATATGGAGCAGTTGTTTTCGATGTTTCGGGTAGTGGAACCGGAGAATCTGTATTACTGGAATGATGTGAAATCGGGAAGGACATTGTGCGGAAGGAAAAAAGTGGCGGAACGCTAGGGTTTCCGCCACTTTTTGCTTTAAATGCCGCTGGCCGGACTCGAACCGGCACGGTATTACCCGCTTGATTTTGAGTCAAGTGCGTCTGCCAATTCCGCCACAGCGGCATTACCTGATTACTCAAGCCAAATTAGAATAGCACAGATATTTGAAAAATGCAAGGCATTTCGGTTTTGTTTTCAAATTTTTCGTTTCCCTCATATGATTAGATTTTATCCGAAAGTTTCGCGAAAATGTTAAATTCATTGTGAATTCGAAATAAATCAGACAAAAATCACGGTTTCTCCCCTTTACATTGACTTTAAAAATGTTTATACTATAGCAAGTGCGCAGTGTTTTGTGTACTGATTTTTGTACAATCAATTTTATTTCATTAATTTTTTACATAAGGAGAGATACAGTTTGAAGAACGGAATTGAGATCAGATGGCACGGCCGCGGCGGCCAGGGTGCCAAGACGGCGGCGCTGCTTTTGGCAGATGTTGCTTTTAAGACCGGAAAGCATGTACAGGGTTTTCCGGAGTATGGTCCGGAGCGGATGGGAGCGCCGATTACGGCGTTTAACCGTATCAGTGAGGACGTGATCCGGGTTCATTCGAATATTTATGATCCGGATTTCGTTGCGGTTGTAGATGAGACGCTTCTGCATACGGTGGATGTCACTGCCGGATTGAAGGAAGGGGGCGCGATTATCGTGAATACTGCCCGGACTCCGGAGGAGATCCGGCCGCAGCTGAACGGCTACAGCGGCAGGGTATATACGATAGATGCCAGAAAGATTTCCGAGAAGGCGCTGGGTAAATATTTCCCGAATTTACCGATGCTGGCTGCTGTTGTGGCGGTTACGGGAGTAATGCCGCAGGAGGTATTTTTAAATGAGATGCGCAACTCCTATCAACACAAATTTGCAAAGAAGCCGGAGGTTATTGAAGGCAATATGCAGGCGCTTCAGATGACGCTTGACGCGCTGGCACACCAGGGAGGAGAGCAGGATGAGAACTGATATTACAAAGATTAATGAGAAAACTCCCCACACCGGCATGACCGAGGGTATGCAGATTTTTGCCGCAGGTACCTCAAAGCTTTTTAAGACCGGTGAGTGGCGGAATAATACGCCGGTTTATCTGGAGGATAAATGCAAGCAGTGTCTGCTGTGTACGCCGGTCTGCCCGGACAGCAGCATTCCGGTAAAAGACGGAAAACGTCTGCCGTTTGATCTGGACCACTGCAAAGGATGCGGAATCTGCGCGGCGGTATGTCCGTTCGGCGCAATTGTGATGAAGGAGGGTGTGGAATAATGGCGATCAAAGAAAGAATGTCGGGCAATGAGGCGGTTGCCTATGCGATCAGACAGATTAACCCGGATGTGATGCCGGCGTTTCCCATCACCCCGTCTACGGAGATTCCGCAGATGGTATCTACATATATCGCGAACGGTGAGATTGATACAGAGTTTATCCCGGTGGAGAGTGAACACTCCGCGATGAGCGCCAGCATCGGTTCCGAAGCGGCCGGCGCCCGCACTTTGACTGCGACGTCTTCAGCCGGTCTGGCCCTGATGTGGGAGGAACTTCTTCTGGCGGCTTCCAACCGGATGCCGATTGTTCTGGCGCTGGTGAACCGTACGCTTTCCGGTCCGATCAATATCAACTGCGACCATACAGACGGCATGGGTGCCCGTGATACCGGGTGGATCCAGATTTACGCGGAGAACAACCAGGAAGTTTATGATAACATGCTTCAGGCATACCGTATTGCGGAAAACAAAAATGTCCGCCTGCCGATCATGATCTGTCAGGATGGTTTTATTACCAGCCACGCGGTGGAGAACATCGAGCTGATGGAGGATGAGCCGGTGAAAGCGTTTGTCGGCCAGTATGAGCCGGAAGAGTATATGTTGAATCCCGGTAAACCGGTTTCCGTGGGTCCTTATTCGATTACCAATTATGTCATGGAGGGGCGGAAAAATCAGCTGATAGCTCTGGAGAATGCAAAGCAGGTTATCCTGGATGTGGCGAAAGAGTACGGACAGATCTCCGGAAGAGAGTACGGACTGTTTGAGGAATACCGCACGGAGGATGCGGATTATATTATGCTGATGATCGGTTCGGCGGCGGGTACGGCCAAGCAGGCGGCGGATGAGCTGAGAGAAGAAGGGAAGAAAGTCGGCGTCTTAAAGCTTCGTGTGTTCCGTCCGTTCCCGGCGGAGGAGATCGCGCAGGCCTTAAAGAACTGCAAGGCGGTCGCGATCATGGATCGCTGTGAGAGCTATAACGGCAACGGCGGACCGCTGGGCGCGGAGGTAACCGCAGGCCTGTACCGCAGTAAGATTTATATTAACGCAACAAATTATATTTACGGACTCGGCGGACGTGATTTTACGACAGATGACGCAAAAGGAGTTTTTGCCGAGATGGAGGAGTCTGTTGCGACAGGAAAAGAGATTGAGCAGTATCAGTACATCGGTCTGAGAGCATAGGAGGTTTCGGAAAATGGGTGAAAAGTATAATTTCAAACAGGTAATGAGCAAACCGGAACGTCTGGCTCCGGGACACAGGATGTGCGCCGGCTGCGGCGCGACCATCGCGGTCCGTGCAGTGCTGCGGGCGCTGCATGAGGGGGATCACGCGGTAATCGGAAACGCGACCGGCTGCCTGGAGGTTTCCTCTTTCATGTATCCTTATACATCCTGGGAAGACAGTTATATTCATAATGCATTTGAAAATGCGGGCGCAACGTTAAGCGGTGCGGAGACCGCGTACCGTGTACTGAAGAAGCGCGGACGCCTTCCCGAAGATGAGACGTTTAAGTTTATTACATTCGGCGGCGACGGCGGCACGTATGATATCGGTCTCCAGTCTCTTTCCGGAGCGATGGAGCGCGGCCATGACATGGTGTATGTCTGCTACGACAACGGCGCATATATGAATACCGGTATCCAGCGTTCTTCCGCAACGCCCCGCTTTGCTGATACGACGACGACGCCGGTGGGCACACAGTCGAACGGAAAGATGCAGAGCCGCAAAGATCTGGCTTCCATCATTGCGGATCACAATGTGGCTTATGTGGGACAGACCACGATGATCGGCAACTTTTCCGATATTCATAAGAAGGCGGAGAAGGCAATCTACACGGAGGGCGCTTCCTTCCTGAATATAATGACTCCCTGTCCGCGCGGCTGGCGCTATGAGGCCGCGGATATCATGAAGATCTGCAAACTGGCGGTTGAGACCTGCTATTGGCCGATGTTTGAGGTGGAGCACGGTAAATGGCGCCTGACCTATGAGCCGAAAAAGAAGCTTCCGATCGAGGACTTCTTAAGAGAGCAGGGCAGATTTAAGCATCTCTTTAAGCCGGGGAATGAAGACCTGATTGTCCAGTTCCAGGATGAGGTGGACAAACGGTGGGAAGAGTTGCAGTATAAGTGCGCGAGATAGGCGTGCGTGATAAATATTCAAAATACAGTCGTGGGTTATGTGCGTGAGAAACGAACGAAAGCCGAACGCGAGTGTAATGTATGAAAATGAAAGATTCGACGAAGAGTGTAAAAATTCCGGGTCGAATCTTTTTCTCTATTCAGAATCAGGCTGGATTGATAATTAATTATCAAATTTAATCATAAAATAATTATTAACAATCATTATATATTTTACATTTTGCACGATTTTTCCTTGCAATTCTATTCTCACTCACGTATAATGAAATTAATCACGGGTCAGGTTTTGGTTTTGCGCCTGATCCCGGATAATTTCATATATGAAGGGAGTTTTTACATGAACACGAACGTACAGATTCGGCCGTTTAAGAAAGTTCTGGTGGCAAACAGGGGTGAAATCGCCATCCGCGTCTTTCGCGCGTTAAATGAACTTGGCATTTCGACGGTCGCTATTTTTTCCAAAGAAGACAAGTACGCGATGTTTCACTCGAAGGCGGATGAAGCCTATCCGCTGAATCCGAACAAAGGTCCGATTGACGCCTATCTGGATATTGATACGATCATCAAGATTGCTTTAAATGCCAATGTGGACGCAATCCATCCGGGATACGGTTTTCTGTCGGAGAATCCGGAGTTTGTTGATGCCTGTGAGCAGAACGGGATTGTCTTTATCGGTCCGTCCAGCGATATCATGAATGCGATGGGCGATAAGATTTCATCCAAAAAGATGGCAATCGACGCAAATGTTCCGATCATTCCTGGTGTGGATTATGCGATTAAGGATCCGGCGGTGGCCAGAGAAGTGGCCGAGATGGTCGGTTTCCCCGTAATGCTTAAGGCTTCCAACGGCGGCGGCGGCCGCGGCATGCGTATCGTGAACTGTGTGGAAGACCTCGAGAGGGAGTTTAACGAGGCAAAGAATGAGTCTAAGAAGGCGTTCGGTGATGACAAGATCTTTATCGAAAAATATCTGCGCGGGCCGAAGCATATTGAGGTGCAGGTATTGGGCGATAACTACGGAAATGTGGTCCACTTGTTTGACCGTGACTGTTCCGTGCAGCGTCGGCATCAGAAGGTTGTGGAGTACGCGCCTGCTTTTTCCATTCCGGATGAGACGCGGAAGATTATTTTTGACGCAGCGATCCGCCTCTGCAAGAACGTAGGGTACCGCAATGCCGGGACATTAGAGTTTCTGGTGGATCAGGATAACAATCCGTATTTTATCGAGATGAATCCGCGAATTCAGGTAGAGCATACCGTCAGCGAGATGATCACGAATATTGACATTGTGCAGTCGCAGATTCTGATCGCAGAGGGATATCCGCTGGACTCCGAGGAAATCAACATTACTTCTCAGGACGATGTGCAGTGCATCGGCTATTCCATCCAGACCCGTGTAACGACGGAGGATCCGGCAAATAATTTCCTTCCGGATACCGGAGAGATTACGGTTTACCGTTCGGGATCCGGCAACGGCATCCGTTTAGACGGCGGCAATGCTTTTACCGGAGCCGTTGTTTCCCCGTTCTATGACAGTCTGCTGGTAAAAGTGATTTCTCTGGATCGGACGTTTGCCGGAGCTGTAAAGAAATCCATCCGCGCCCTCCGCGAGATGCGTATCCGCGGGGTGAAGACGAATATGCCTTTCCTGATCAATGTGCTGAATCATCCCACATTTATCAGCGGAAAATGCTATACCACATTTATCGAGGAGACGCCGGAGCTGTTTGACCTGACCATCAGTCAGGACCGTGCGACGAAGATTATAGAGTTCCTCGGCGATAAGATTGTCAATTCCGGAATCGGAGAGAAGCCGGTATATGAGAACCGCGTTCTGCCGGTTTATGATAAGACAAAGCCGGTGTACGGCGCCAGAGATGAGTTTTTAAAGTTGGGTGCGAAGGATTTTACGCAGAAGATCCTCGGAGAGAAGAAATTATACGTTACGGATACGACGATGCGCGATGCACAGCAGTCCCTGATGGCTACCCGCATGAGAAGCAAAGATCTCTGCGGCGCCGCATACGCGACAAATGCATTCATGCAGAATGCGTTTTCTGTGGAGGCCTGGGGCGGCGCTACATATGATACCGCGTACCGTTTCCTGAAGGAGTCTCCGTGGAAGCGCCTGGAGCTTCTGCGCAAGCGGATGCCGAACACGCTGATCCAGATGCTGCTTCGCGCGTCCAATGCGGTCGGTTACAGCAATTATCCGGACAATGTAGTAAAAGAATTTATCAAAGTTTCCGCCGATCACGGCATTGACGTTTTCCGTGTGTTCGACAGCCTGAACTGGGTGGAAAATATGAAAATGCCCATTGAGGAGTGTTTAAAGACCGGAAAGATCGTGGAAGGAACCATCTGCTATACCGGCGATATTACCAATCCGAACGAGACGAAGTATACGCTGGACTATTATGTAAAGATGGCTCTGGAACTTGAGAAGATGGGATGTCATATCATTGCAATCAAGGATATGGCGGCACTCTTAAAGCCGCGAGCAGCGCGGGAGCTTGTCACTACGCTGAAGCAGGAGCTTAATGTACCGGTTCATCTTCATACCCATGACTCTACCGGAAACGGCGTAAGTACCGTGCTGATGGCAGCGGAGGCCGGTGTGGATATTGTCGATCTGGCGATTGAGTCCATGGCGTCCATGACCAGTCAGCCGTCAATGAATGCGGTGGTTGAGGCGCTTCGCGGCAGTGACCGTGATACCGGCCTTGACTTTGAGGAACTCGATGAGCTGAGCCGTTATTATGCACGTGTCCGTAAGGTATACGCACCGTTTGAGAGCGATATGAAGTCGCCGAATGTAGAGATTTACAAGTATGAGATTCCCGGCGGTCAGTATTCGAACCTTCTGGCGCAGGTCTCCAGCATGGGTTCCCCGGAGGACTTCGAGGATATCAAGGCACTGTATAAGGATGCCAATGACCTTCTGGGAAATATTGTAAAAGTTACACCTACTTCCAAAGCAGTCGGTGATCTGGCGATTTTCATGTATAAGAACGGTCTGACGAAAGAGAACATCCTGACAGAGGGTGCCGGACTTTCCTATCCGGATTCTGTTGTGTCCTACTTCCAGGGCATGATGGGACAGCCGTACGGTGGATTCCCGAAGGAACTGCAGAAGATTGTCTTAAAGGACATCGAGCCGCTCACTGACCGTCCCGGAAAGACCTTGCCGCCGGCAGACTTTGACGCGATCAAAAAGCATCTTGTGGAGAAGTATAATTACGGCGACAAGTCCGAGGAAGTGATGCGCCAGAAAGCGATCAGCTATGCGCTTTATCCGAAGGTTTACGAGGATTATTGTGAGCACTTTGAGATGTACAATGATGTGACCCGCCTGGAGAGCCATGTTTATTTCTACGGACTTCGAAAGAATGAGGAGACCTATCTGAACATCGGCGAGGGCAAACAGCTGCTCATTAAGTATCTGGAAAAGAGCGACCCGGATGTCAACGGCATGCGTATTCTGACATTTGCCGTCAATGGTATGCTGCGTACCGTCAAGATTCAGGATAAGACGCTGGAGATCAAGGCAGACAGCAAGCTGAAAGCGGATAAGAACAATCCTCAGCATCTCGGTTCTTCCATTCCGGGTACGGTTGGCAAGATTCTGGTGAAAGAGGGCGACCTCGTGACTAAGAATACGCCGCTGATGACTGTTGAAGCCATGAAGATGGAGACCACTGTGGTTTCTAAAGTTGAGGGAACCGTTGATAAGATTTATGTACAGCAGGGCGACTCCGTACATCAGGATGACTTGCTGATTTCCTTCCATTTCCTGAAAGAGGAGACGGAGGAAGAGGAGGCGTAAATTACGCCTGTAAAGAGATAAACAGTCCAACTTGAAAATATGAATGACATCCGTGCGGGCAGAGGAAAGAACTTGCCTGCACGGATGTCGTTTTTCACGTTTTGCCGGTGTTTTGTTTTCAGAAAAAATCAATAAATATAACAATGTATTTGCTATCTTGCCGGTTTTGATATAGAATATAGAAAGCAGAATGGCGAACAATAAAGTCCGGTTTATGAAAATCACAGGGCTGTTTTCGGAAAACGGATTGTCCGGACTGGTCTGTTTCGTCAACTGAAAAAAAGGAGGAAATTGTACTATGTTAGTCAACACAAAGGCCAGAATCGGCGTCTTTTCGATTGCTCTTGGAGCGTATCTTCCGCAGTTCCCGTCACTGGTGCCTGAATTTGAAAGCCAGTATGAGGCGTTCAAAAAACTCTTACCCGATACAGTTGAAATTATCGATGGGGGAATTGTAACAACCAAGGAACTGTCGCAGGCGGCCGGTGATAAATTCCGTGCGGCGGATGTAGACCTGGTTATTCTGCAGCTTCTGACTTATGCAACATCCTATAATATGCTTCCGGCGGTTCGGGATCTGGATGTTCCGGTTGTCCTTGTTAATATTCAGAAATTAAAAGCGCTTGACTATGAGCATACCGATATCGCTTCCTGGCTGGGTGAGGGCTATGCCTGCGGTGCAGTTGGTGAGATGGTAGCAGACCTTGAAAGAGCCGGAAAGAGACATGCCGTTATTACCGGCGTTTCCGAAGGCGGCGATGAAGGTGTTCAGAAAGAAATTGAAGACTGGTGCAAGGCGGCACAGGTCAGAAGAAGATTTCGCGATACCAATATTGCACAGATCGGCCGTCCGTATCCGGGCATGATGGATCTTTATATTGATGAGACAAACCTGTATCATCGTATGTTCCTGTACACCAAGCAGTTTGACTGGGAAAAAATGTGGGCGATTGCCGATGATGTGAAGGATGAAGAAGTGATCCGTGCGAAAGCGCAGGATATTCTGGACACATTTGACATTGAAGGCGGCGGAAGCATTGAGGAAGTCTGGGAAATGGCCAGATATGTCGTTGCGTTTGAAAAATGGGTACAGGATGAGCAGATCGCGCTGGTTGCTTCCCATTATGACGGATTTGCGCAGGGGAAGGCCGGCATACTTGACAGCATGCTGATTCCGGCATTTTCCATGCTGATCAAACAGGGTGTTGCCTGTGCGGTAGAAGGCGATATGAAGGTTGCCATGGCTATGAGTATTTTAAAGACTATTTCCGGCACCGGTCAGCTTGCAGAAATGTACTCCATTGACTTTAACGATGATATCTGCATTATCGGACACAGCGGATCCGGCGACGCGGATATTTCCTCGAAGAAACCGTCAATGAAGATTGTAAAAGTGTTCCATGGTAAGACAGGCGGCGGATACTTAACACAGTTCTATCCGCATCTCGGACCGGTTACGTATCTGGGTATTACACAGGACGGAGACGGGCGCTTTAAGTTTGTTGTAGCAGAGGGCGTCAATGAAGAGGGACCGATCCTTTCCTTTGGCGATACGAACATGAGAACCCGTTTTACCTGCGGGGCAAGAGAATTCGTAAACCGCTGGAGCGAGGCCGGCCCGACCCATCATATGGCGGCTGCTTCCGGAAGACATATTGATACAATTCTGAAGGTTGCGCATATTTTCAATCTTCCGGTTGACATCGTTACCAGATAATACCGAAGGAACATAAGGGAAACCGGTTTTTGGACAGGCAGCGAAAGTTTTGCCTGTGAAAAGTGAAAGGATACCTGTAAAATAAAGTGTCGCAGAGCGACACTTTATTTTACCTGGATTATTCACGGCATAATAGCGGCTGCCGATATTCTGATTTCAAACGGCGGCCGGAATGGGAGAAGAGTATTCGTTTGTATATTTCGGAGGACTGCAGGGTTACATCAAGCAGTTGTTTTCTGCCTTCCTCAAGTTTTGGCGCATCCTTCGCCAGATGCATCAGAACGGGAATGTCGGCACATTCATAGATTGCGGTAAGAAGCGGGGCGGCTTCGCGCTTAAATCCGAGAATGCGCGCATAGGGCGCAAAGTCAAAAGATGCCGAAAGCTGCAGATCATCTCGGGTAATGTTTAAAAGAATCTGGGTCAAATAGCGGCTGATCGCTGTGCAGGTCTGATTTTTTGACTTGAGCAGCGCGGCGAAATCTGTCCAGCTCGTAAACTGTTCCAGAAGATTTGCCGTACGGCCGGATAAATCCTTGTTTGCAGGACCAAAATCGGCAAGTCTGTCCTTTTTCTCTGTCAGGGAGTAGAAAAGAAGATCCGAAAAATCGTTTTCGCGGAGACATTGATGCTTTAAAGCAGCGTCACAGAGCGTATCCGCGGCATCTGTCGGCATACGGTTTTGTAATTTCTGAAATCGTCTTCTCGAAGTCTCAGTTCTATTAGCCGCCGTTATATTCTGACAGGGGACGTTTTTTCCTGAACAGTTGTCAGCAACTGTTGAGATACTGTCTGAAAATATAAATTTTCGTATGGCAGTGGCTGAACAATATCTGTCGGAAAGTTCGGACGCATGGTAAGAAGCGCCCGTCCGCGGAATCATACATAGCTCCATGGGGCGGCCTGATTTACGGAGGGCTTTCGCATACTCCAGCGCAAGGATATTATTCGGCTCGGAGAGGAGCTGATGAACTGTCGGTATCTGACTTTTTCGTATTAGGGTTGTGTCGGAATACCCGGAGTCGGCAGAGCTGGGTTTGACTGGCTCTTCTGCGATAAGTGTGCCGCGCCGTGGCTCCGTTTGCGGTTGTAAATAGCGGATTACTGCAAGTTCTCTTGCTTTCGGAAAAGGCAATCCCTGTTTTAGCTGTGCGGCAAGATGATTCCGATATTCTTCAGGCTCATCAGCTAGAATTTTTACAATATTCTGAAAAAGTGCCGTGTCGGCGGAGGCACTTTCACAGCCAAAGCTTAAAATATCCACGACTCCGAGATGGTTTAAAAGGGATACGCCGCCTGCGGCGAACCCTTCCGCACTGGAGAGCGCAGCGGTGACCGGAAGTTCGAAAACAAGATCCGCGCCGTGGCAAAGAGCCATCTCGGCGCGGGTGTATTTATCCAGAATCGCCGGTGCGCCGCGCTGGACAAAATCGCCGCTCATGACGACGATAATATAGTCTGCGCCGGTGCGTCGGCGGGTTTCCTCAATATGAAACTGATGTCCGTTGTGAAACGGGTTATATTCTGCGATGATGCCGGCTGTTTTCATGTCATGCTGTCTCCGCAATGTGATAGAGAAGTTCTTCCGTCTCGGTCCAGCCCAGACAAGGGTCTGTGATGGATTTTCCGTAGACATGCGTACCGATCTTCTGGCTGCCGGGTTCAATATAGCTTTCAACCATAACGCCTTTTACAAGCTTATGAATCTCAGGGCTGATGGCGCGGTTGTGAAGTACCTCTTCCACGATGCGAATCTGCTCGAGGTATTTTTTCCCGGAATTAGAGTGGTTCGCATCTACAATGCAGGCCTGGTTAACCAGATCCATTTCTTCGTACATTCCGTGAAGACGGATCAGGTCTTCGTAGTGGTAGTTCGGGATGGTAACGCCGCGTTTATTTACTGCGCCGCGGAGGATGACATGGGTAAGCGGGTTGCCGCTGGTATCCACTTCCCAGCCGCGGTGGGTAAAATGGTGCGGATGCTGCGCCGCATAGACAGAGTTGAGCATCACGGAGAGGTCGCCGCTGGTCGGATTCTTCATGCCGCTGGCCACATCAAATCCGCTGACAGTCAGGCGATGCTGCTGATCCTCGACGGAGCGGGCGCCGATGGCGACATAGGAGAGGAGATCGTCGACATAGTCCCAGTTCTCCGGATAAAGCATCTCGTCGGCTGCAGAGAGTCCGGTCTCTTCAATCGCTCTTAAATGCAGACTGCGAACTGCGATAAGACCTGCGACCATATCCGGATTTGCCTCCGGATCCGGCTGCGTCGCGATACCTTTATAGCCTTCTCCGGTCGTGCGCGGCTTGTTTGTGTAAATACGCGGGATGAGGATCAGACGGTCTTTGATCTGCTCATTGACACGGGTAAGGCGGTGGATATAATCCATGACCGGCTCCTCACTGTCCGCGGAGCAGGGGCCGATAATGACCAGAAATTTGTCGGATTCCCCGCGGATGACGGCGCTAATCTCTGCATCGCGGGCTTTTTTCAGTGCGGTCAGCTCGGCGTTTAACGGAAATTCTTTTTTTATCTCTGCCGGTGACGGCAATTCTTTCAAATATGTAAAACTCATTTGTTATTCTCCCTGTGAATCTTAAAGATGCTGAATATTCATTTCTCAGATTCGTGTTTTGTCTTTGTTCAATGGCCTTTTCCTGAAGACGGATTACGATGAAATAATGTTTTCCTTAATCAGGTCCACCGGCATGTCCTGACCGGTCCAGCACTTAAACGAGGCCGCACCCTGGAAAAGCATCATGCTTAAGCCGTTGTAGGCCGGGCAGCCGACAGACTTTGCCATCTCATACAGCTTTGTGTGGCGCGGATTGTAAACAATATCATAGACAACCAGATCCGGGCGCAGAAGAGAAGCATCCGGAATCGGGCAGGCATCAGCTTTCGGCGCCATGCCGACACTGGTCGCATTGACAAGGATCGTGCTCTCGGCAAAGCTTTTGCGCATCTGCTCGATATCAGCAAAGGGATATACATGAACGATGCAGCCTGTGCGGTCCTGGACTCTTTTTGCAAAATCAACGGTTTTTTCATAAACTTCCGGGCGCTTCCGGCGGAAAATATCAATCTCGGCAACACCGTCTAACGAAGCCTGGCTGATGATAGAAGTCGCAGCGCCGCCCGCGCCGAGGACGGACATCTTTTTGCCGATAATATCATGACCGTAGTCCTTTACGGACATCATAAATCCCGCACCGTCTGTTGTGTGGCCGGTCATACGGCCGTCTTTTAAGATCACGGTATTGCAGGCGCCTGCCAGCTGAGAGGCGGGAGTCAGTTCGTCCATGAATTCTGTAATCTTTACTTTAAAGGGCATCGTGACATTATATCCTTTGATGCCAATCTCCTTTAAACCATATACAACCTTTGCCAGATCGGACTGTCCGATGTCAAAAGCCAGATATACACAGTCAATCCCGAGTGCTTCAAAGGACAGATTGTGCATCTTCGGGGAAATACTGTGGGCGATTGGGCTGCCAATGAGACCGGTCAGACCGGTTTTTCCTGAAATCTCCATAATTCATTTCCTTCTTTCTTTATTCTATTCACAGTCCGCCGTCTCACGCGCCGGCACGACGAGCCTGAGCTTATATCTCAATCGACTGTAAATAGTAGTGTCTTAATTCTTAGGATAAAACAAGGAAGAAATAAAGTCAATGACTTGCGGCTTTTTTGCGGATAGGGTATACTGATAATAATTTCGATATAATGAGTGCAAATGACGAAAATACATGCTTGCATGTATTTGACGAGTGACGAATTTGATCATGAATCGCAGATTCATGATATAATGAGCGCAAGCGAGAAGAATGCACTGGTGCATTTGACGAGTGACGATATGTGATCGTGATGTAATCACGATATAAAGAGAGGATGGGGTGTATGCAGGAGCCTTTTGACGTGAAGGGGATACATATTGGGGAAGGCCGGCCGGTGATCTGCGTGCCGGTTGTGGAAAAGGATGCCGGTTTAGTTGTGGCAAAGATTCGTGAACTGGTTGAAAAGAAGGTTCAGATGATCGAGTGGCGGGTGGATTGTTTTGGGGAGATCGGCCGGCCGGAGCTGGTAAAAGCAGTGTTGGAGGAGATTCGGCCGTTTGTGAAGGATACGGTGATGCTTTTTACCATTCGTACTGTCCGGCAGGGCGGGAATACTGCGCTTGAAGAGAAGAAGATTCTTTACCTGAATGAAATTGCGGCAAAGAGCGGAAGCATTGATCTGATCGATCTGGAATTTTTTGAGGCAACAAAGCCGGAGCGGGAGATTCGCAGATTTCAGAGGATGGGCGTTCATATCATTGCCTCCCACCATGATTTTCATGCGACGCCGGATGACCGGATTCTCCATATGCTGATGGAGCAGATGATGCATGGAGGAGCCGATATCGCCAAGCTTGCGGTGATGCCGAATTCGGTGGATGATGTTCTTCGCGTCATGCGGCTGACGAATGATATGAAGCAGAAATACCCTACATTGCCTGTTGTCACGATGTCCATGGGCGGACTTGGAGTGATCAGCCGCGTCTGCGGAGAGACGGTGGGATCCTGTATTACATTCGGGGCAGACGGTGCGGTATCCGCGCCGGGCCAGATGCAGATGGATACGCTGGCGGGGATCCTGGATGCGCTGCACGCATCGATCGCGTGACAGACGGTTGTTTACAATTCGTAAGTGACGGCAGACAGTCTGATTTCACAGACAAGGTGGTTTGCTCCCGGCAGATATATTGTGGGAACTGCAAGTTTCAAAGGAAAAGAATTTGTTGCAGTAAAGTGCTGAAATGTACGATTTCATGTTTGCAGAGGATTGAGAGATGAAGAAACATATTTTCCTGATCGGATTTATGGGCGTCGGAAAGAGTACCGTGTCGAGAAAGCTGAAGCAGCTGATGCATGCGGAGGAGATTGACATGGACGCTGCGATTGTCCGGGAGAATGGAATGTCCATCAGTGAGATGTTTGAAAAATACGGGGAGGAATATTTCCGCGACCGGGAGACGCAGATGCTGCGAAAGATCGCGGAAGGCAGCCCGGCGGTCGTTTCCTGCGGCGGCGGATGTGTGCTGCGGGAGGAAAATGTCGCAATTATGAAAGAATGCGGCACGATTGTTCTGCTGACGGCGACGCCGACCACGATTTACTACAGGGTCAGAAACTCAAAATCGCGCCCGATTTTAAACGGGCATATGGACGTGGATTATATTTCCGGATTGATGGAAAAGCGGCGGCCGGCTTACGAGGGCGCCTGCGAGATCAGCGTATCGACGGACGGAAAGCGGCCGGAGAAGATCGCGCGGGAGATTCTCGATAAAGTTTCTTCCGATACATAAAACATAATTAAAGAAAAAAGGATACTGACCATTTTGTTTTGGTCAGTATCCTTTTTTATGCAACCGGCGGGAATCGAACCCACATTACAGGAGTCGGAGTCCTGCGTTCTATCCGTTAGACTACGGTTGCTTTTAAATATGCAGCGGCAAATTATTCGCCGCTGCAAGAGGAGCTTCGAATGGGACTCGAACCCACGACCTACGCATTACGAGTGCGTCGCTCTACCAACTGAGCCATCGAAGCAAGCGAGATTTATTATAAAGAATCATTCGGAAAAATGCAAGTGTTTTCTGCGTGTTTTTTTGTTATTTCTGATTTTTCTTTATTTTTCCTTTGGAATCAACCGTCGCGGCGGTATTTTATGTTTCTGCTCATTTTCGAAAACCTGTGCCGGCATGGTTGAGTTTTTGACCCATTTTGGATATAATGTGCGTAAAAGGCAGAGAAAAATGGACAAGGAAACAGATGTGCGTGCTTGCAGGCGCAGATGTTGAGTTGTTCATTTGGCGAGCGTAAGCGAACTCGGAAAACCGAAGGTTTTTCGAGTATCTGCCTGCATGTTTTTGAAAATTTAGTTATTAGGAGGACAGACCTATGGCCTGGTTTGATGAAGCAATTTTTTACCATATTTACCCTTTGGGACTGACAGGTGCCCCGAAGCAGAATTCCTACGGCGCGGTGGAGCATCGCCTGAATTCTCTGATTCCCTGGATTGATCATATCAGGGAAATCGGATGCAATGCTCTTTATATCGGCCCGCTTTTTGAATCTGTGGGACATGGTTATGAGACGACGGACTACCGAAAGCTGGATTGCCGGCTTGGCGATAATGAGGATTTGAAGAATTTTGTGGCGGTATGCCACGAAAAAGGAATCCGTGTAATCTTTGACGGAGTATTTAACCACACGGGCCGCGATTTTTTTGCGTTTCAGGACATTCGGCAGAATCGGGAGAATTCCCGCTATAAAGACTGGTATTGTAATGTAAATTTTTGGGGAAATAATGAATACAATGATGGTTTTTCTTATGAAAACTGGGGCGGTTATAATCTCCTGGTGAAACTGAATCAGAAGAACCCGGAAGTGATTGGATACATCTGTGATGTTATCCGGTTCTGGGTCAGTGAGTTTGATGTGGATGGAATCCGTCTGGACGCAGCCGATGTACTGGATATGCAGTTTATGCAGGCATTGCGCGGTGTCGCAAATGAAGTAAAGCCTGATTTCTGGCTGATGGGTGAAGTGATTCACGGGGAGTACAGCCGTTGGGTGAATGAGGGAACACTGCATTCTGTGACCAATTATCATCTGCACAAGGCGCTTTATTCCGGACATAATGACCACAATTATTTCGAAATTGCCCATACAGTGCGACGTCTCTATGATATGGGCGGCCGGAACACTGGCGGTCTGAAATTATATAATTTTGTAGATAATCACGACGTGGAGCGCATTTATACAAAGCTTTCAAATAAAGCTCACTTTGCTCCGGTACATATTCTTTTGTACACATTGCCGGGTATCCCTTCCCTTTACTATGGCTCCGAGTTCGGAATTGAGGGGAGAAAAGAGCGGTTTTCCGACGATTCTCTGCGTCCGGCACTGTGTCTGGAGGATTTTGCGGATGCAGTAGAAAAGAATCCGCAGACTTCATTGATTGCTGCTCTCGGGAAAATCCGGAAAGCTGCGAAATCACTTTCCTATGGGGATTATAAAGAACTGACTCTGACCAACCGCCAGTACGCGTTTTCCAGATCTTTTGAAGGGCAGACGGTTCTGGTCACGGTAAACAATGATGATCAGTCCGCGTCCTTTGATTTACCGGCAGGGAATGCGTCTGAGTATATCGGCGCACTATCCGGTGAGCGGGTAAAGGTGAATGGCGGAAGAATTTCCGTAACAGTCCGGTCTAATTACGGTGAAATCTGGGTTCCGGGCGATATGGATCTGCAGACAAAGCCGCTGGAGCCGGTAGAAAGTGCAAAAGTTGTGATGGAAGAAAAGCCGGAAGATTTGGTGGAACCAGAGGAAGCTGTGGTTCTTTCCAAGAATGAAAATATGACGAAAAATTCTCAGGGAAACATCAACGGAAAGAAGTCGATAGAGAAGTCAGCTGAACCTGTAAAGCAGGAAAAGACCGTGGCTGCTGCCAGAACAGTGAAGAAGCCGGAACAGGAGAAACAGGAAGAATCAGGAAAGAAAACAGGAAAACAGAAAGAATTAACGAATTCTGCTACAGGCACCGTTGTACAGGAAAAAGATTCTGCGGATACAGAAAAAGCAGAAAGCCTTGATAAAGTGCAGGTGCCGACGAACAAGTCTTATGAGGAAATGACGGTAAAGGAACTTCAGGCAGCGATTCTTGCAAAGATGGCCAAGAACGGACCGGTGACGGATGACATGTATCGGACGGTCGAGGAGAATATCTGGCATGATTCCCTCGTAAACTGGGTAAAGAGCTTCCGGTAAAGCATAAGATGCCTTGAATAGAGGTGCTCTTATGCAGGGAATCGTTTTGAAGAAAGAAGTAATTGCATAGAAGTAGTGACCGGCGGTAAAAAGGATTGGAGAGGTCGATCAATGGGAAAACGAGTATTTTTAATTGTATTGGACAGTTTCGGAATCGGTGAAATGCCGGATGCGGCAAAGTACGGGGATGAGGGTAGCAATACGCTGGGAACGGTGGCAAAAAACCCATATTTTTCCACTCCGAACATGGCAAAACTCGGCCTGTTCTCTATCGATGGTGTTGCGGCAGGTGAGTGGAAAGGGAATGGCATGAAAAAGCAGAATCCGGAGGCAGATAATGGGATGTCGACCTATCCGGTTGTCGGCTCGTTTGCACGTATGACAGAGAAATCCGCCGGAAAAGACACAACCACCGGACACTGGGAAATCGCCGGGCTGGTCTCGGAAAATCCCATGCCGGTGTTCCCGGACGGATTTCCGTTAGAAATCATTGATGCTTTTGAAAAAGCCACAGGCCGCCGGGTGCTGTGCAACCGGCCTTACTCCGGGACGCAGGTCATTGAGGATTACGGCAGAGAACATATGGAAACCGGGGCGCTGATTGTTTATACTTCCGCGGATTCTGTCTTCCAGATTGCGGCGCATGAAGATATTGTTCCGGTGCCACAGCTATACGAATATTGTGAGACCGCACGCCGGATGTTGGTGGGCGAGTACGGCGTCGGACGCGTGATTGCCAGGCCGTTTGTCGGGAAACCGGGAAGTTTTACCCGCACCAGCCGCCGTCATGATTACTCGCTTCTTCCGCCTGCAGACACTATGCTCGATCAGCTGAAGAACGCCGGATTTGACGTCATCGGCGTCGGGAAGATTAACGACATCTTTGCCGGAAAAGGCATTACCGAATTTGTGCGGACAGCCGGAAACGCGGAGGGAATCGACCGGACGCTGGAATATATGGATAAGGATTTTACGGGACTCTGTTTCGTAAATCTGGTTGACTTCGACATGCTCTACGGACACCGCAATGATGCGGACGGTTATGCGAAAGCCCTGACATACTTTGACAGTCGGCTTCCGGAAATCCTTGGGAAAATGCGCGAGGATGACATCCTGATGATCACGGCAGACCATGGCTGCGATCCCGGCACGCCGTCCACAGACCATAGCCGTGAATATACGCCATTACTCATGTACGGATGCTCCGTCCCGGCCGGGAAAAACTTTGGTACACGTCCGACCTTTGCTGATATCGGCGCGACGGTGCTGGACTATTTCGGAATTTCGTCAAAGATAGCTGGTGCATCATTGTTGTAAGGCAAATATATGTAAATACCGTCCGCCGCATCCGTCATAAAAAATTTAGCATCCCATCCCCTTGACAGGAGAATTCTGCTGCTTTAAACTGTTTTTTTGTGTGGGCATGATGATTTTGCCCGCACTTTATTACAATGACTTAATTTTCGGAGGAGTATTTTGTGGCTGATTTTCGAAAAGAGATAGAAAAAAGAAGAACATTTGCAATCATTTCCCATCCGGATGCAGGTAAAACGACGCTGACGGAGAAGTTCCTGCTCTACGGCGGACAGATTAACCTGGCCGGTTCCGTAAAGGGCAAGGCGACAGCCAGACACGCGGTGTCAGACTGGATGGAGATTGAAAAGCAGAGAGGAATTTCCGTGACATCTTCGGTATTGCAGTTTGAGTACGGCGGCTACTGTATTAATATTCTGGATACGCCGGGACATCAGGATTTTTCGGAGGATACCTACCGGACGCTGATGGCGGCGGACTCTGCCGTGATGGTGATTGACGGAGCGAGGGGCGTGGAGGCTCAGACGAGAAAGCTATTTAAAGTCTGCGTCATGCGTCATATCCCGATTTTTACATTTATCAATAAGATGGATCGGGATGCGAATGACCCGTTTGATCTGGTGGACGAAATTGAAAAAGAGCTGGGGATCGCGGTGTGTCCGGTCAACTGGCCCATCGGTTCCGGAAAGAATTTTAAGGGCGTATACGACCGCAATACCGGAAAGGTTATGACTTTTTCCGATACCTTTAAGGGAACAAAAGAGGGTGAGGAACGGGAGTTTGATCTGGATGATGAGAATCTGGCGAATGAGATCGGAGAGGAGTATCGGGATCAGCTGTTGGAGGAGATTGAACTTCTCGACGGCGCCAGTGCGGAGTTTGATCAGGAGCTGGTGTCAAAAGGAGAGCTTTCGCCGATGTTTTTCGGTTCAGCGTTGACGAATTTCGGTGTGGAGACCTTTTTGCAACATTTTTTGCAGATGACGACTGCTCCGCTGCCGCGGATGTCGGACAAGGGAGAGATTAGTCCGTTTTCCGAGGATTTCAGCGCCTTTGTTTTCAAGATTCAGGCGAACATGAATAAAGCGCACAGGGATCGGGTCGCTTTCATGCGCATCTGTTCCGGAAAATTCGACGCCGGGATGGAAGTTTATCACATTCAGGGAGAGAAAAAGCTGCGTCTTTCCCAGCCTCAGCAGATGATGGCGCAGGATCGGAAGATGATTGAGGAAGCCTATGCCGGAGATATCATCGGAATCTTTGATCCGGGTATATTCTCCATCGGCGACACGCTGACGACGGCGAAAGAGCATTTTGCGTTTGAAGGAATTCCGACATTTGCGCCGGAGCATTTTGCCCGTGTGACGCAGGTGGACACGATGAAGCGCAAGCAGTTTGTGAAGGGAATTACGCAGATTGCGCAGGAAGGCGCGATCCAGATTTTCCAGGAAGACAAGACCGGCATGGAGGAGATCATTGTCGGCGTGGTCGGCGTCCTGCAGTTTGATGTGCTGAAGTTCCGTCTGGAAAATGAGTACAATGTGGATATCCGCATGGAAAGCCTGCCGTATGAACATATCCGTTGGATTGAGAATAAGGAGATTGATCTGGATCAGCTAAGAGGTACTTCGGATATGAAAAAAATCCGTGACCTGAAGGGGAATCCGCTTTTGTTATTTGTTAATTCCTGGAGTGTGGGGATGACGCTCGAGCGGAACGAAGGGCTGATATTGTCGGAGTTCGGCAGAAACTGATGATACAAGGGACAAAAAGTCAGAAACAGGGATGCTTGCATCCCTGTTTCTGACTTTGGGAACCGCAAAAACATGAGGAAGTAGCAAATAAATGTTTTATTCTCCTTCTTCCATCAGTTTGAATGCATACTCCGCGGAGCCCTCCAGTTGTGACATGGCAAAACGGATATCGTTTGCCTGCTCGTCTGTCATACTGTCTGCTTTCACTTTGCGCAGCGTTTTCTGAAGCGCGGCGATATCGGAGCGGATGGTCTGCTTCGATGACTTATCCAGCTGTTTTTTCGTCTTGGTCAGGGCATTCTCTGCACGGCGGACCAGCTGCTGCGCATCTCCAAGGAGATCAAAGTTTTCCTTTCTCTGTGTATCGGAGGCTGCGTATTCGGCAGCGTTTGCCATTGCACGTTCGACTTCTTCATCTGACATGCTGGTGCCGGAGGTGATGGTAATACTCTGTTCCTTTCCGGTACCCAGATCCTTTGCCGATACGTGGACGATGCCGTTGGCGTCGATATCGAAGGTGACTTCGATCTGCGGGACGCCGGCCATGGCGCGGCGGATGCCGCGAAGCGTAAACTGTCCCAGGAGTTTGTTATCTTTGGAAAACTGCCGTTCGCCCTGCAGGACCTTGATATTAACGGTGGTCTGGTAGTTCTGCGCGGTAGTAAAAATCTGACTGTATCGGGTTGGGATCGTGGTATTGCGTTGGATCAGCGGTGTAGATACGCCGCCTACCGTCTCAATCGAGAGGGTTAAGGGCGTAACATCCATCAGAAGAATCTCGTTTAAGTTGCTGTCGCCGGTCAGCTTTCCGCCCTGGATGGCTGCGCCCAGTGCAACACATTCATCCGGATTCAGATTGCGGCTGGGCTCCTGATTTAAAAGCTGCCGCACCTTTGCCTGCACGGCAGGAATACGTGTGGAGCCGCCGACCAGAAGAACTTTGCCGAGGTCGGAAGCACTGATACCTGCGTCGGCGAGGGCAGACTGTACGGGTCCTGCGGTACTCTCTGTAAGGTCATGGGTCAGCTCTTCAAATTTCGCCCGGGTCAGCCGCATATCCATATGTACCGGTCCGGAGCGGCCGACTGAAATATAAGGGAGATTGATTTCCACATCCGTGGTGGAAGAGAGGGCGATCTTTGCTTTTTCCGCTTCCTCAACGACACGCTTCATGGCGACGGGATCCTTTTCCAACCGGATGCCTTCCTGCCGGTGAAATTCACGGACGAGATAATCGGTGATGCGTTTGTCATAGTCGTCTCCGCCGAGCCGGTTATTTCCGGCTGTCGCCAGAACCTCGATCATGCCGTCACTGATCTCAATTACGGAGACATCAAAGGTGCCGCCGCCCAGGTCGTAAACCAGAATCTTCTGCGGCTGTGCATTGTCCAGACCGTAGGCCAGCGCCGCAGCGGTGGGCTCGTTAATAATACGGTCGACCTTCAGTCCGGCGATGCGGCCGGCGTCCTTCGTAGCTTTTCGCTGTGCGTCGTCAAAATACGCAGGTACGGTGATGACTGCTTCTGTTACCGGCTCGCCGAGATAATCTTCCGCATCTTTTTTCAGTTTTTGCAGGATCATGGATGATATTTCCTGCGGGGTATATTTTTTTCGGTCAATGTTTACCGTGTAATTTTTACCCATCTCTCTTTTTATCGATGTAATCGTACGGTCCGGGTTTGTGACAGCCTGACGCTTGGCTGTGTCGCCGACCAGACGTTCCCCGTTTTTCGTGAATGCAACGATGGAAGGTGTCGTCCGGCTGCCCTCCGCGTTTGTAATGATGACGGGCTGCCCGCCTTCCATAACTGCCACACAGCTGTTTGTCGTGCCCAGATCAATTCCGATGATTTTTCCCATGAGTGATGTCCCTCTTTCATTTTCTGTTTATTGTATTTCATACAGAGAGGTAGTATCGTCCTGTCTGTACTGTGGGTTTTGTACCGTAAAGCATGATAGCACATGTTTTTAAAATAACTATGTATCATTTCTAAAATTTTTATAATAAGATTGCAAAAACCATAATTAAGGATATCTTAAAACTTTCGTTGTTTTTCTTTTTACAAATACACGGTATAATGAGCGTAAACAATGAGCAGTGTGAAAAACAGTAGAAGAAAAAACGACTGTCCGGGCATTGCGGTGTTTATGATACTATGAGTAATGAATTGAATCGTGACGAAATCACGATATAATGCCGTAAGGAGTGTGGTTATGAAAAGGTTCCTGAATAAATTATGGATGATTCCTTTACTTTTGGCATCGCTGACTTTTTCGGCGTGCGGATCGAATATTATCGGCGGAGCATCAGCGACGACAACAGTTGCTGTTACCTCGTCCGGGACGAATATAGATGCCGCGGCGGATCTGTCTTCAGATATGTCCGCTGCGGAGGAGTCAGATGCATCGGAGGAAGAGTCTGCCTCTGACCGTCAGTTTACGGTTGAGGTGACTGCAGGGATAAACGGTTTATATAAAAGCGGTGTTTCGCTGCCGTTATCTGTATCGATCACATCAGCAGGGGAGGATTTCGAGGGCCTTCTGCGTGTGATTGTGCCCGGCGTTTCTTATGAAAGCAGTGCGACGGCTTACGAGCAGGATATTATGCTGAGTGCGGACACGGAAAAAACGGTGACCATGTCTGTTTATAACGAATCCTCAGCATCGCTGCTATTGCAGATAGAAGATCTGCATGGAAATATTTTACAGGAGGAAACGGTGACTCTGCAGGTTTCCTCCAGTGATAAAGCGCTTGTCGGTATTTTAAGTGATGATTATACGGCGCTGAATTACTTTGACGGGCGGAATCTCGAGATTGATGAATACTACGGCTCTTCTCAGACAGCAGAGCTTTCGGAGGAATTGATGCCGGAGGCGGAATCTTCCCTGGGAGTCCTGAGTTACCTGATCATCAACAGTTATGATACGTCAAAATTAAATGAAGATCAGATTGCAGCGATCGAGGCATGGGTCAGAAACGGCGGCATCCTGATCCTGGGCTGCGGTTCGGATTACCGGCAGACCCTCTCGGCATTTGACAGTGATTTCCTTACGGCATCTGTCGGCGGTTTTACATCGGGTACGCTCCAGCTTACCGGCGGATCAGATTCCATGGATTATACAGTGGAGGATGGTATTGTTACTCTTTCCGATGCCGGGGAAGATATGACGGACGTTTTTACGGAAAGCGGATTGGCTTACCGTCGGGAAGTCGGCCAAGGACAGGTCGTTTTGACCGCGTTTAACCTCGGCATGGAGCCGGTGGCAGGGTGGAATGCGAAAAATGAGATGGCAACGCTGCTTTTACAGGAGGCAGCTGTCGGATACAGCGCGAAACGGATCTATGATATTAATTATGACACTTCCATCGGCGTCTGGACGCTTTCTTCCATTCTGGATGAAATGCATGAGATCAAAAGCCCGAATCTTGTTCTTCTGGCTGTCCTGCTTTTGATCTTTGTCCTCTTGTCCGGGCCGGTTTTGTATCTGATCTTAAAAAAGCTGGATCGGCGAGGGCTGATGTGGATTCTTGTTCCGGTTCTGTCTCTTGCAGTAACCGGCGGCGTATTCCTGTTCAGCCGTGATCTCCGTCTTACAACAGTACAGTCGGCTTCCATTACGGATATTTATTATGATTCCCGGACGGATGCTTCTTCGGAAACCACGTACTTAGGGCTCCTTGTTCCCGGTGCTTCCGGGGCAAATGTGACACTTGGCAATAATCTGTCAGCAGTGGAGCCGGAGGCCGATTATACAGATCATAATTACTCATTTCTTGATTCGCTTTTCGGCACGGGTTCCTCCGATACGGATTTGCTGGATTACAAGGTGGTTTTAAAGGAAACTTCGGAGGGATATCGGGTCGGGCTTACAAATAACAGCACGTTTTGTTCAACCTATCTGAGCGCAGACTCGACTTCTGATGTGGAGGCGGATGGACTTGTGACGGAGATCAGGAAAAGTGTCACCGGTATATCCGGAACTGTAACAAATACGACCATATATGATATGTATGGGGTCTCCGTCTATACCGACAGCAATACAGTGATGATCGGGAAGCTGGCTGCGGGGGAAACTGCTTCTTTTTCGGAGGAAGATAACTTAAGCCTTGGAAACTATGGCATTGAGGACCTGCTCTATTCCTATGGCAGCAGTTCGATCTACAGCACTTCTATGAAAAATATCTTTTACGGCGAGAGCGGCCTGGAAGAGGAGGAGTGGGAGAATCTGGCGAATGTTCTGCAGCTGTTTCTCAACCAATACTGGTACAGCATTGAAAGCAACGAAGCATATACGATTGCCTGGATTCCATCATGGGAAGCGGATTATATCAATGAACAGGACATTCCGGAAAACAATATGGCCATAATGGTTCGCTGTGACAATGCGCCTTATGCAGATTACCCGGACGCCTCAAGCCTGACTCTGTATGAGTACACGGCAGGGTCGCCGGACGACTGGGATGCGGACGGATGGATGTATGAAGCGGATGTAGAGGTGGAATTTAACTTAAGTTCTGCGAAAATGAGTGAAATTTATGCCATGATCTGTACAGATTCTTCAGAATGGGGGGCTTCAGGCGACACGGTAACGATATACGGATATAACCTGGAAACAGAAGGTTATGATGAATTGTTTACGGATGATATGACGATGGAATTTGCGGATGGCTGCCCTTATATTGATGAAAACGGAGTTGTTCGGATGAGATTTACATCAACCGCGTTTTCATCCGGAACATCGAATTATGACGTTGCACCGTCGATTACGGTGATAGGAGGTGGGGAGTAATGCTTGAGATTCGGCACCTGTGTAAAAATTTCGGAAATTTCCGTGCCGTTGACGATTTAAATCTTCATATTCAACACGGGGAAGTCTTCGGGTTTGTCGGACATAACGGAGCCGGCAAGACGACGACCATGAAAATAGCGGTCGGGCTCCTGTCGCCAACCTCCGGGGAAGTTTTTATTGACGGAAAAGACGCGTTTAAGGATAATGCAAAAGTAAAGAAGGAGATCGGCTACATGCCGGATTTTTTCGGGGTGTATGATAATCTGAGGGCGCTGGAGTATATGGAGTTTTATGCTTCCCTTTATGGGATCGTCGGGAAACAGGCCAGGGAGACGTCCCTCGCTCTTCTGGATCTGGTGAATCTTTCCGATAAGGCGGATGCCTACGTGGATCACCTTTCCCGCGGAATGAAGCAGCGTCTCTGCCTGGCGCGGAGTCTGGTACATAATCCGGGACTTCTTTTGCTGGATGAGCCTGCATCGGGACTGGATCCCAGAGCCCGGTTTGAGATGAAAGAAATCTTAAAGAACCTCGGCAGTATGGGGAAGACCGTGGTGGTCAGTTCCCATATCCTTCCGGAACTGGCGGATATGTGCGATACCATCGGAATCATGCAGCACGGGAAACTTCTGATGTATGGGACGGTGGATGATATTCAGATGCGTGCTTTGCATGCCAGACCGCTCCATGTGCGGGTGCTTGACCGTCAGGAAGAGACGGTGAAACTGTTGAAGGAAGATCCTCATACCAGGCGTGTCTCTGTCAGGGAGGATTATATGGTGGCGGACTATACCGGAGACGACGCGGATAGCGCGGCTTTGTTAAAACGGTTGGTGGCCATGGATATTCAGGTAGAGAGTTTTTATAAAGAAAAAGGGAATCTGGAGTCGCTTTTTCTGGAGATTACCGAAGAGAGTGATACGAATGGCAGTAATGTGTTTGCGGGAGGTGAGGAAAAGTGAAAATAAATCCTGTCTGGAAAAAAGAACTGATGCTGGGGTCGCGGACAATCCGGTTTCCGATTGCGCTGATGTGCTACGGTGCGTCTATGGCAGTGATTGCGCTTCTCATGGTGTTTTCCGCCATGAATTATTCTTCTGTCATTGATTTTTCATCTATGACGAATATTTTCCTGATCCTTGCTTTTGTACAGCTTGGATTGATTCTTCTGATTATACCCGTACTGACAGCGGGAAGTATTGCAGGGGAGCGGGAGCGGCAGACGCTGGATCTGCTTCTTACCGCGCCGGTTTCTTCCTTCTCCGTTATACTTGGGAAGCTGCTGTCATCAATGTGTAATGTAGTGTTATTTATTTTTACCAGCCTGCCTTCGATGGCGCTGGCTTTCCTCTACGGCGGAATTCAGTGGAGATACCTTCTTGTTTTTCTTGTTATGATACTGGTTACTGCATTTTTCTGCGGAGCAGTCAGTATCTGGTGCGCGGCGCAGTATAAGAAGACCATTCTTTCCATTATCGTATCGCTTTTGTGGGAATTTTTATTTTTTATCGGAACAATACTTGCTGTAGTCGGCATATACAGCTGGAAGTATATTCAGTGGAGCCGGGCAGTAAGTGCCGGGACGATTGCAAGTACTTCTTCTGTACAGATAGGATGGATGCCGGCAATCCTTTTTCTCAATCCCGCAGTTGGATTTGCGGATGCGATGGACAGTACTTATACGAACAACAATCTGATGTATCAGATTTTAAACGGCGGAATTCTCGGTACGGCAGCGAAAGGTCTGGTGAGTTTGTCTGCATACTGGTATCTGATCAGTTTTATTCTTACGGCGGCGATGGGTTTGTTTTTCCTGTTGCTGGCAGCGAGAAAGCTGAATTCGGCACGGAAAAAGGATAAATTCTTTCAGCCGGCGAAGAGAGGAAAGAGAAAGTCTTAAGGGAAAAGATGAATTTAAATAAATGTTTAGCAAAGTACATAAGAAAGCTCAAAAATTGGGTGAGCGTACGGATGTTGGTGCAAAAGCTGATGCTATGCCTGCCTGCAGGCGCGGCGGCTGCTTTTGTGATGGAGCTGACTGCGTACTTTAAGCCCTGGATGCGGGTACATGTCTGGGCAGCCGCTGCGATCGGAGTTTCTGCCGTAACGGCCCTGATCTGGTGGCTTATGCGGCGGCCGGATGTGCGTACGGCAGCTTTGGCGCTGGATCGAACCGGATTAAAGGAGCGGACGATCACGGCGCTGGAACTTCTGGATGATGACAGTTTTTTTGCTGAGATTCAAAAAAAGGATGCCTGGGAGCATTTATCCGGGGTGAAGCCTCGTAAGCGATTGCCAGTCGCGGTTTCCCGGAAGAATATCGGACTTTTCGCGACTTTCTGTGCAGCTTTTATTATCTGTGCGGCCGCTCCCTCCCCGGCGAAGGAGGAGGCGAAGCTGCAGTATCAGGTTTCAAAAGCAGCGAAAGAAGAGGCAGAGAAGATTGAGGAGACGGCAGAGGAACTCGAGGAAAAAGCGGCTGCAGGCGAACTGACAGAAGAGGAAAATGAGGCAGTTCAGGAGCTTTTATTACAGCTTCAGGAGGAACTAAGCGAGGTTCAGACGCAGGAGGATCTGGAGAAAGCACTGGAACGTGCGGCGTATAAGCTGTCCGAGGCGAAAAGTGAGACGGATAATTTATCCGTTCAGGAGTCTGTGGAGCAGCTGGCACAGGCTTTGGATACTGAAATGGGCAGTGATTCGGATACGCAGACGGCGGATGCAGATTTATTTGATGAACTCAGTGATGCTGATCCGGAGGCGCTTTCCGAGACGGAGGAGCTGGCGGAAACCGCAGAGGAACTTTTAGAACAGTTGGAAGATGCAGATATCAGCACACTTTCGGAGGAGGAACTGAAAGAATTGGCTGAGACGCTGGAGGCTCTGGCGCAGGCGGCCAATGGCAGCAGCCTGGCGCAGCAGCTTTCAGAAGCGGCAGCCGGTGCGGCGAGCGGACAGCTTTCCGCGGAACAGATTGCTGCTGCTTTGTCTGCGGCATCATCTGTGAAACAGCAGACGCAGACTCTTTTGGCAGCAGCCGGAGATCTTGATGCAAACAGCAGTATAAGTTCAAAAAGCAGTTCCGGTACAAGTGAAAATAACAGCGGCGGTACCGGCGGCAGTGGAAGCGGAAATGGCGATTGCAGCGGAAACGGGAATGGAAGCGGAGACGGTACCGGCGGCGGCTGGAATTACGGCAGCAAAAACGGCACGGAGGAAAATGGTTCGTATAGCGGCGAGATTGTGTCAGTTCCGGATACTGTCGGAGACGATGAAAACCTGACCGGTGAAGCCGGAGACGGAACAACGTATTCTTCCGCCGGCTCTTCCCTGATGTGGTCCGGCAACCGGATAACATATGATCAGGTCATCGGTTCCTATACGGAACAGGCGATGTCTGAGATTGAGAGTGCAAATTATCCGGGCGGGCTGCAGGATCTGATCAAATCCTACTTCAGTGATCTGAATGGTGAGTGAAAGGAAAGAAAAATGAGCGAATTTAACGAAGATGATATCCGGTCAATGATTACATAAATAAAGGACTGTGAGGAGGAAATCGGAAAAGCAATCATCGGGCAGCGCGATGTGATCCGTCAGCTGATTCTTGCAATCCTGGCGGACGGTAACGTCCTTTTTGAGGGACTTCCGGGATTGGGAAAGACAGAACTTGTAAAAGCGGTATCCCGTGTGTTTCAGATGAGTTTTTCCCGGATTCAGTTTACCCCGGATCTGATGCCGGCGGATGTGACGGGAACGAGCCTGATTTTAAAAGAGGAAGGACGCAATACTTTTCAGTTTGAACCCGGACCGATTTTTGCCCAGCTGGTTTTGGCGGATGAGATTAACCGTGCGACGCCGAAGACGCAGGCGGCGCTTTTGGAGGCCATGCAGGAGAAAACGGTAACATCCGGACGGACGACCTATGATCTGCCGGCTCCGTTTCTGGTTCTGGCGACGCAGAACCCAATCGAGAATGAAGGTACCTATCCGCTGCCGGAGGCGCAGCTGGATCGATTTTTATTTAAACTTCAGGTGGATTTCCCGTCAAAGGACGAATTGAAACAGATTGTTTTGATTACCGTAGGTTCTGAGCGGCCGGATCTGGAAGCAAAGATTTCCGGGGAGGAAGTCCTCCGAATGCGGGAAATGATTTGCCATATTCCCGTTTCTGAATCCGTATTGGATTATGCGATGTCCATTGTGACAGGGACACATCCGGAGACAGAAGAAGCATCTGAGATGGTGAAAAAATATGTCTCCGTGGGCGCAAGTCCCCGTGCGGCGCAGGCGATTATTAAGACCGCCCGTGCGCGGACAGTGATGGAAGGGCGGTATAATGTCGCCTTTGAGGATATTGATTATGTTGCATTTCCGGCGCTGCGGCATCGGCTCATTACAAATTTCGAAGCGATTGCGGATAGCGTCAGTACAGATGCAATCATTCAGGAAATTCTCTCTGCAGCAAAGAAGAAAAGCTAACGATACATAATTCTGTTATGAAGTGACCTTTGTCAAGAGGTAAATTAAAGAAATTTTCCTTTTG
>JAJPZY010000095.1 GCA_021204085.1 Clostridiales bacterium
TCAACTTATCATAGAAGATCTGATATATTTACAGAAATAAATTCACACACTCGGGCATTCTGATTTTCGTGGATGATTACCTCAATGTGCTGACGGTCGGCGTCTGCATGAAGGGTTTATATGATAAAAAGAAAATTCCGAGGGAATCTCTGGCCTACGTACTGGATTCCACCGGTGCGCCGATCTGCGTAATCCTGCCTTTTACCACATGGTCGGTGTTTTATGCCAATCTTTTTTATAATGAGGAATTGGTCAATACGACGTTTTCCTCCGGTTTTTCCGCGTATGTTCACGCGATTCCTTATCTCTTTTACCCTTTTATCGCGGTTCTCTTTGTTTTCCTGTTCTGCATGGGATGGATGCCGAAACTCGGCACAATGAAAAAAGCCTATCAGCGTGTGGCCGAGACCGGGATGGTCTACTCCGAAGCGAGCAGAAAGTATAATCAGGAGGAGGCTGATGATTCAGACGACGGCAATGTCTGGAACTTTCTGATTCCGATTATCGTGCTTGTTTTTCTGGCAATCTGGACCGGCGAGATTCTTCTGGGTGTGCTGGCGGCTCTGATTGTCTGTCTTGTGATGTATGTTCCCCGGAAAATTCTGTCCATGGAAGAGTTCTTCAATCTGATGGTCTCGGGGTTTGGTTCGATGCTTTCCATTTTCTTTATGCTTGTAGGGGCATTTTCTCTGGCAACTGTAAGTTCACAGCTCGGTCTGACCGAGTATCTGATCAGCCTGGTGACACCGTTTTTGTCTGCGGCGATTTTCCCGGCAGTTTCATTTTTACTTCTTTCTGTTCTGGCTTTCGTAACCGGATCCAACTGGGGCATGAGCGCGGTTGTGATTCCGATTTTGATTCCCATGTGCGCGGCACTGGATGGCAATGTAATCCTTACAATGGCGGCGATCATCTCCGGCGGTGCGTTCGGCAGCCATGCCTGCTTTTACACGGATGCGACAATCCTGTCTTCAAATGCGGCGCGTATTGAAAATATGGAGCACGCGATGAGCCAGTGGCCGTATGTTTTTATCGCGGCGGGTATTTCCGCAATTTTATTCCTTGCGTTCGGAGTGGTGATGGGATAGAATGATATGATGATACCAGGGGCAAAAAGTCGAAGTATCATATCTTTTTATTGACTTAATCATGAATTGCAGTGAAATCAGAAAAAGGGGATTTGAGATGAGCAAACAGAAATATGTCATTACCATCACGCGTCAGTTCGGCAGCATGGGGCGCCCCATTGCGAAGCTGATGGCTGAAAAGCTGGGTATCGAATATTACGACCGGGATCTTGTGGATAAGGCAGCGCAGAAGCTGAACCTGCCGGCATCCACCATCGATATGGAGGAGGAAAGGGCAAGGGTTTCGAATACGAAGATCAATCCTTTCATTTATATGGAGACGCCCATGGGCAGGGGGACGACGTCCACGCAGGAGAAGATTTTTGAAGCGCAGAAGAACCTGATCGAGCTTTTCGCGGAGATGGATTCCTGCGTCATCGTAGGACGGTGCTCGGATTTTGTCCTGAGCGACATGAGAAGTGCGGTACATATCTATATTTACGCTTCTTACGAAGCGCGCCTGAAGCATTGCATCGAGGATTTGAAAATGGAGGAGGATGAAGCCCGGCGAATGATCAAAAACGTGGATGAGGCCAGAGAGGCGTATCATGAGCTTTTTGCCGGATATAAGCCGGATGACAAGCGCTCGAAGGATATCATGATCGACAGCAGTTTCCTCGGCGTGGAGGGAACGGCGGACTTCCTAGTGGAGGCGGTCCGGAAGAAGTTCAAACTGTAAAATTTGTTTATCTGGAACGTCTGAATCTGAACAGGGGTTATATGCTTACATTCAGTTTTAATAAAAATAAGGATAGCGGAGTGAAGGAAACAGCAGAAGATGGAAAAACCTTGTGGGAAATTACAGTGTAAAAAATATATGATAAGAAGTACTGCTGTCTTTGACGGGGTGAGCGATGTGCCTTATCCCGCGGCGATTTTGGTGGAGGACGACAGAATCCGCCGGATGCTCCCGTGGGATTATGTTCATGCAGGGTCATCTTCTGCAGAATGTTTTTCTGATACAATTGAGGACATATTTTCGGGAAATCATTTGTCTGATGAAAGTCCGGATGCAGAGTTGGCAGATCTTCCACTTTATGATTACGGCGACAGATTGATTCTGCCGTCTTTTCTTGACGCCCACACGCACCTGTTTTCCGCGGCTGCCGTAGCGAGCGATTTTGTCTGTGATACTCTGGGCGAAGGGAAAAGCCGGGAGGAGTGTGTTTCTATTCTGAAGGATTTCGCCGATCACCATCCCGGTCAGAAACGCATCCGTGGAACCGGTTGGTATACCAACAACTGGTCGGACAAGACGCTGCCGGACAAGCGGATTCTGGATGAAGCGTTTCCGGATCGGCCGGTATATCTGCAGTGTGCGGACTGTCACAGTTTCTGGTTGAACACGCGGGCACTTGAGGAGGCGCAGATTGCTTCGCTTCCGGAGCCGGAGGGCGGGCAGTTCTGTCGGTGGGAGAATGGAGAGTTGACCGGTCTGTTGTTGGAGCCGGAGGCCTGCGCACCTGCCACGGAAAAGCTTATGGAATTTTCCGATGAGGAGATGCGAGAAATCCTGACTGATTATCAGCGTGTGCTGGCGGAAAACGGTGTTGCAGCCGTAAGCGAGATGTTTGCGGAGGATTACAGCGAGGAGACGCGGCATAAATATCAGATCTTAAAACAGCTGGATGAGGAGGGAAAACTTGTCTGCAATACTTATATTTACACAGAATTGTTCGGACACACGGATTTTACAGACTATTTTGATATGAAGGAAGTAGTGGATTCCGTCCATGTGGCCATCAATGGCGTGAAGGGTTTTGTCGACGGGGTGACGGAGACGCACACCGGTATGCTTTTGGAGCCTTATGAAAATCGTCCGGAGACCTGCGGCGAGGGCGTGCCATTGTGGCCGAGAGAGCGGATGGAAGAGGAAATTCTTGCGGCAAACCGCGCGGGGATACAGGTGCGGCTGCACTGTATCGCGGATGGTTCTGTGCGCATGGCGCTGGATATGTATGAAAAGGTGCAGCGTGCGATTGGGAAGGACGATCAGAGAAATACCATTGAGCATATCGAAAACATTCATCCGGATGATATCGAAAGATTCCGGGAACTGAAAGTGATTCCATCCATGCAGCCTTATCATCTGACCCTGTCGAATAATGAAAAGATCTTGCAGATCGGAAAAGGGCGGTGCAAATATGAGTGGCCGGTTCGTTCGCTCCTTGCAGCCGGAGGAAAGATGGCTTTCGGGTCAGATACTCCCGTAGTGACGGTCAATCCGTTTTATACAATCTATGCGGCGGTGACACGCAAAAATGACGAGGGTGTACAGTTCAGCCAGAATCCGTGGGAAACCGTGGATATGGCGGCAGCCCTGAAGTGTTATACTTCGGGTGCGGCCTATGCTTATGGGAAAGAGCGGGAGATGGGCAGCCTGGAAGCCGGGAAGAAGGCGAATCTCATCGTCCTGGACCGGAATCTGTTTGAAATTCCGGAGGAGGAGATTGAGGAGACAAAAGTTGCGGTAAACTACTTTGAGGGACAGTTGGTTTATGAAAAAGCGGAATAATTAAAAATAAGTTGACCGACAAAAATTTGTATCTTTTCGCATAAACCGAAACAAGGATAGGAGAAATGCGCAGATGGGAAAGTGAGCTATGTGAAAACCCTCATCTGCGCTTATTTATTTTATTATAAGGAAATTTTGCTTTTCAACTGCTTGTGCACGAAGTGATGCAAGCGGCAGTTTATTTTAGGTAGAAAAACCGATTCGGCAATTCCTGAATCACTACAATCCCCAGCCCGATCGCGACCGCGAGGCGGATGGCGGCAAGCCCGCTTTCCAGTGCCAGCGAAGTCTCGTTTGTCACCAGATAGTAGGCGGCCCAGTACACGCTGCTTCCGGGAACCAGAGGGATAATCCCGGAGATCAGAAAGACGGTGACGGGGCATTTGACATTGACTGCGAATATCCTCAAGAGGAAAACAACAGCGGCAGAAGCCAGAAAGGTGGCCTCCGCGGCGGGGGCTCCGGCCTGTCCGGCCAGGGCGTAAATCAGCCAGCCGATGGTGCCGGTCAGTCCGCAGAAAAAATAATACTTCCGCGGTACGCCGAAGAGGAGGGCGAAGGCGACGGTGCCGCAAAAAGGTGCGACAATCTGAATGATCCAGTAAATGATGTCATGTGCGTACATTATAATCCGATTCCTCCTCCCCCGAACTGCTGCCAGAGCATGAAGACAATGCCGACGCCGATGGCGATGCAGACAAAGACAAGGATCGCGTCCACCATCCGCACGATGCCGGAGATATAGTTGCGGTCCGCGATGTCTCGGATACTGTTGGTAAAGCCGACTCCGGGAACGAGCGGGATGATGGAGCCGACGACCATAGCTCCGAGGTTATTCCCGAGGCCCATTCGGTAGAACAGGATGCACAGCAGTGTGGCCAGCGCACCGCCGCAGATGTTCTCCGTGATTCGTGAGAGGTGAAAGATCGGGATGCTGAGTTTTAATATGAAGAGATACAGAACCAGTCCGGCCAGAATCGCTGCGATGGCATCTGAAAGGTTCCCGCCCAGCAGCAGGCAGAAGCTGCCCGCGCCGATTCCGGAGGCCAGAATCTGCTTCCAGTGGGATTTTCCGAGTGTGTGAATTTATTTCTGTAAATATATCAGATCTTCTATGATAAGTTG
>JAJPZY010000035.1 GCA_021204085.1 Clostridiales bacterium
TAAGTATAGTCCGATCAGAGGAAAAATATTCGCATCATAAAATTGCACAAAAATAATATAATGAACTAAGCTTTTAAAATGGGATAGGCATATGGATACGAAAGTCGGAGTTCTGGTGATCATCGGGGTGTGCGTACTGGTACTGTTGATTGGAATTTTAAAGAAAAAGGCTGAGATTCTGCTGAATTTTGCGACGCGTGCGGTGGTCTGTTTTATTGCGGCGTATTTTGTGAACACTTTTTTTCAGGCTCGGGGGTTGGATGTGGCAATTGGCTTTAATCTGATCAGTCTTTTGACATTTGGAAGCCTTGGTTTTAGCGGGATGGCGGCGTTATACGGAATATTGTTTTTCCAGATATTGTGATTTTGCACAATTCGTATAAACGTATAAAAATTCGCTGTGGACAATCTGAAAACCGGAGTTTATAATCGGAATCACCTCAGAAAAAGAGAAAGTTGAGAACGGGGGTGATGCAGATTGTCGATCTGATCCATATTTATATTTCGCTGATTATACTGTTTGTGGCGGTCGTGGCAGATATTTGTTCCGGCAGGATACCGAATCTATGGATCTGTGCGGGCCTGGCGGCCGGAGGAGTGTTCATGGCGCTGTCCTGGTTGCCCTTTGGCTGGCGGGGATTTCTGGCCGGACTTTTTGTTCCTCTTCTGATCGGATGGATCCCATTTCGCATGGGGGCGTTGGGAGCCGGGGATGTCAAGCTGTTAATGGTCGTCGGATGTCTCAACGGCGGAAAAGATGTTTTCTATTGTATATTTTTATCTTTCCTGTTTGCAGCAGGAATCTCTCTCGGCAGATTGCTGAGTCTCAGACAATTCAAGAGTAGTCTGATCTTATGTTTTCGATATTTTCAGGAGATTATTTTTCAGAAAAGAATTAAGTTGTATCCCGGACGATGGCAAAAGGGTCATACAATTCATTTTTCAATAGCGATATTTGGGGGATATATCACGTGGCTGGGGGTGAGCACATGCAGGGAAATACTGTTTTGCTTGGCGGATTTGAGCCGTCATATATGAAAAAGCTTGCGTTGTATCTGACTGCGCGTATGGGAGGGCAGGTACAGGTTGGTATTGTTGACGAACTGCAGAGTGAATCTGTAAAAGATCAGGAAGCTGTATGGATCGGTTCTGAGCGCTTTCTGGAAGAGGTGCGGGCAGGAGAGAAAGCTTTGCGCTGTATTCTCCTGACGGAGGAGGAAGGTGAGGACGGCGGAATCTGCCGTTATCAATCCTGTGAAAAATTATATCAGCGGATCATGTTTTTTTATCGGCAGATGGAGGGTGTTCCGATTGCTTCTGTGAATACGGCCGGTCCGAAGTGGGTTGTGCTGACGACGGATCAGAGTGTCTCACAATTGCTGGCCTTTTCGACTGTCTGTGCTCAGATTTTGAGTGAAACAGCGGAGGTCCTGTATTTGAATTTTTCGGAATGCTGCGGGATGCGGGATGTATTTTTGCTGGAGGACGACGGGACAGACCTTGCAGATCTGGCTGTGGAACTGGCAGGGGACGGGCCGGTATGTCTGGATACTGTTACCCGGAGGCTGGAGCGGATTAACTACATTCTCCCGACAGCAAATCCGATGATCCTGCATGAAATTCGGGCGCAGGACATTTCCCGGTTGATACAGGCTGTCGAACAGAGCGGAAAGTATCAGTATGTGGTTGCCGCGGTGGGGACAAGCTGCTGCGGATGTGATCAGTTCTTTTTGAGGGCGTCACAGATGTTTCATCTGACAGGAGAGGGTGCCCTTGCTGCATGCAGCAGGCAGGAGTGGGAGGAGTTCATTCGTTTATGCAGAGGAGGCGGAGAAGTTTCCGTCAGAGAGGTTCGACTGCCTTTCATTGAGATGGAGAATCGGGGCATTCATTTGCTTCAGGAGTGGGCAGACGGGGAAATCGGGCAGCTGGCGCGGAAATATCTTGGGTTTTCTGAGGATTCATAAACGGAGTTACCTGAATTGAAAGGATAGCAGGGTATTTGTGATATTGATGTACGAACCGGCTCAACCGTTGAAGAAGGAATGGTTTATTGCCCGGTAAAGGGCATACGCGAGGAGAAAAAATATGATGGGGGAACAGTGGAAAGAGATTCGTGTACAGCTTTTGGATGAGATGGATATGTCCAGGGAAATATCTGACGAAGAATTGCAGCTGCATATTGCACGGGGGATCAGCCGATACGGCAGGAATCATTTGCTTTCTCTGGGAGAGAGAGCGGATTTTCAGAAACATCTTTATAATTCATTTCGCAAACTGGATGTCATACAGGATCTTTTGGACGACGATGACATAACGGAGATTATGATTAATGGTCCGCATCACATTTTTTATGAGAAGGATGGTCAGATTTTTCCCTGGAAAGGAGGCAGCCTGGCACCGGAAAAGCTGGAAGATGTGATCCAGCAGATTGTAGGGAGTGCAAACCGTACAGTCAATGAATCACAGCCGATTGTGGATGCCAGACTGGCGGATGGATCGCGTGTAAACGTGGTGTTATCTCCCATCTCCATCGATGGGTCTGCTTTGACCATCCGTAAGTTTTCCAAAGATCCCATGACATTCCGTAAGCTGGTCGAACTCGGATCGATTTCTGAAGAGGCGGCGCAGTTTCTGATTCTTCTGGTAAGGGCGGGATATAACATTTTTGTCTCGGGAGGCACCGGCTCCGGTAAAACGACTTTCCTGAACGCTCTTTCCGAGCATATTCCGAGCTCGCAGCGGGTAGTAACGATTGAGGATTCCGCAGAGCTTCAGATGAAGTCAGTACCAAATCTGGTAAGGCTGGAAGCGCGAAGCGGCAACGGAAGCGGATCCCGGGATATCACCATCAGGGATCTGATCCGAACTGCGCTCAGGATGCGGCCGGATCGAATTATTGTCGGGGAGGTTCGCGGGCCGGAAGCGTTGGATATGCTTCAGAGTCTGAACACCGGGCATGACGGTTCTTTGTCTACCGGTCACGCCAACAGCAGTGAGGATATGCTTTCACGTTTGGAGACGATGGTTCTTATGGCAATGGATCTTCCCATGGAGGCAATTCGCAGGCAGATTGCTTCCGGGATTGATATTCTGGTACATCTCGGCCGTCTTCGGGATCGAAGCCGGAAGGTATTAAAAATTTCAGAAGTCAGCGGAATCCGGGAGGGGCGGGTGCAGCTGCATACTTTGTATCGTTTTTCGGAAAAAGAAGAAAGAGAAGGGAAGATATATGGCGTCTGGGAAAGCGAAGAAAACCTGCAGCACATCGAAAAACTTCAGACAGAGGGACTGGCAGAGGCGTATGAGAGGTTCCTCCGTTCAAAATAGAAAGAGAAGCGGAAAATACCACACCAGACTGCCTCCGAAGCGGCTGCTGCGTGAGCTCCTGATCGGCGGGATCCTTTCTGCAGGCGCAGCCTTTATTTTCTATCGATCCCTGTGGGGATTGCTTTTGGGTATCGTTATTATACCGATTTATCTTCGTATGCGGAAAGAGATGTGGAAAAAGGAGCGCACGCAAAATTTACAGCAGCAGTTTATATCCGGGATGCAGATGGTAGCCGGTTCCCTGATGGCGGGATATTCTATGGAAAATGCCTGGAGAAGGGCAGAAAAGGAGTTGATTGTTTTATATGGGGAAAAGGCAGAATTTTGTATTCAGATGAAGATGATGAATCAGAGACTGGCTGTAAATGAACCGCTGGAAAAGATATTGTCGGATTTCGCAGATGACAGCGATGTGGAAGAAATCCGGGATTTTTCGGAGATTTTCTCACATGTGAAGCGCAGCGGCGGAAATCTGACGGAAGTGATTCGCTCGGTGACAGACCGGATGCAGCAAAGAGCAGAGATCATGGCAGACATTGAGACTGCGGTAGCATCCCAAAAGATGGAGCAGAGAATGATGGATCTGCTGCTGCCGGGAATCCTCTTGTTTGTGACGGTCAGTTCTCCGTCTTATGTCAGCATACTGTATCACAACGCACTCGGAGTATTTGTGATGAGCGTTTGCCTGGGCGGCTATCTGGGCTGTATGTACTGGTCACAACGTATTACGGATATTCGGGTATGAGTAAGTGTGTGGGGATAAAAGAGAAGGTGTCATGTATTTTGAGGGATAAAAAACGAGAAAAAAAGAAAAGATGCATAATCGCCGTGAGAAATATGCTGAAAGTCCATAAGAAATCCGTCCTGGTCCTCATTCTCTCTGTTTTTCTGTCTTTCGGGGTATGGATGAGAGATCAGGCGGATGCGGAAAATATGGTTGGGGTTGTGGAACGCGGGGCAGAAGGAGGAAGTGCCGAGAGCAGAACTTTTGGTTTCTGGTTGGAGGAATCCGAAGAGACGGAACAGGGGGATTCCGCGAACGGAGATCTGACAGATTCCGAAAAGCAGGAACTGGAGCTGGAGGTATCTGCCATACAGCGGGACCGGGAGGAGTCTCTGAAACTTTTGGAAAGCGCTGTCATCGAATGGGAGACCGCCTATCTGGGGGGAAATGATTCTGCAAATGAGGTCAGACAGGATTTAAATCTGCCTGACGAGGCGTGTGACGGAGCGGTTCAGATTTCCTGTGAGAGCAGTGATTATGAGGTCTTGCAGACGGACGGTACGGTTATAACCGAGGATCTGGCGGAGGAAGGAGAACTGGTAGAGTTGACGGTATCATTTGTTTGCGGAGAGTACACAAGGCTTGAGATATACACGCTTCACATCCTCCCGCCGGAGGAGGGAAGTACAGAATGGATTTTAAGCGAACTTCAGAAAGCAGCAGAGAATGCAGAAGAAGAAAGCCGGGAGGAGGAACAGTTTTCTCTTCCTGATTCAATCGCGGGATACCGGGTGTTATGGTCGCAGGAAACGGATTATGAATGGGCAGTATTTTTGCTAATAGGTGTTGCGGCGGTGTTCTATCTGGAACAGAAAGAAAAACAGGACGAAAAAGCGCGGCTGAAGAAGCGAAGAGAGCAGCTGGTATTCGAATATCCGCAGATGGTGGATCAGTTTGCCATACTTTTGGATAGCGGGATGACGATTCGAAAAGCATGGGAGCGAATTCTGATCCGGAATCAGCAATTGATGCAGAAGCAGGGGAAGAATCATGGAAATACCGGAGTATACCTGGAGGAGATGTGGATTACTTATCGTGAGATCCGGGAAGGATGGGGCGAGCGGGAAGCTTATGAGCGGTTTGGCAGGAGGATTGAATTGCCCTGTTACAAACGGTTCAGTTCCATACTGACGCAGAATCTTTCCAAAGGAACGAAGGGGATTCGGGAGGTTTTGCAGAGAGAATCAGAGGAAGCATTGGAAATGAGGAGAAACCGGGCAAAAAAGATGGGGGAAGAAGCGAGTACCCGCCTGCTGTTTCCGATGCTGATCATGCTGGTATTGATTTTGATGGTTTTGCTGGTGCCCGCGCTGGTCAGTTTTTAATATCATATGATGAGAAAAATTGGGAGGAGAGTCGGATGATGAGAGAAATCAAACGTTTTTTTAAGGAAGAAGACGGAATCGGAACTGTTGAGATTATACTTATACTGGTTGTTTTAATTGGCCTGATTATCATTTTTCAAGAGCAGCTGACGACATTGGTCAAGAACACTTTCTCCAATATCAGCAGCCAGGCAGGCACATTATAATGAAGAAAAAAGGAAGTATTACGATATTTCTGGCCCTGTTGCTGACATGTTTTTTCTCGGCAGTCTTCGCTTTCCTGGAGGCTGCCCGTGTCAGCGGGCTATCGGCAAACAGTCAGATCAGTACGGCGCAGGCGGGAGATACTGTACTTGCATCTTACAACAGGGATCTGTGGGAAAATTATCACCTGATGTTCTGGGAGGCTGACGATGAAGAGTTTCCCGACCTGGATTCTCTGGAAAGCCTGCAGCAGTCGGCTGTGGAGGGAAATCTGACCGCATTGAGTCAGGGAGAGGATAATTATTATGTATTGCAGGTTCATCTGACGGAAGTGAATCCTACAGCTTACCAATTGGTGACGGATGATGGAGGAATGGCTTTTCGAAAGCAGGCTGCGGAAATGATGAAGGATACAGTTGCTGAAAATGCCGTGCAGAGTATGCTAGGCTGGATAAGCGGAGAGGATACTTCGGAGGAAAAGGATCTGGGAGATGAAGCGATTGAGGTATTAGAAACGCTGGAGTCTGCTGCCGAGGGAAGTACCCGGAGTGAGGATGCTGCCGGGGGAAATACGGCGGATTCCGGAGAAAGCAGCAGTCAGACAGCAATCTCCGGAAGTGCGGACGGGGAAAGCAGCGCAGGAAATCAGACATCCTCTTCCGAAGTTGAAGTGGAAATTACGGAGAATCCGCTGGAGTGGGTAAAAAAGATGAAAAAGAATGGTATTCTTGCGATTGTTATTCCCGACTCGGATATTTCTCAAAATTTGATCGATCTTGATTCCTGCATCGAAAAACGCACACTTCAGACCGGTACGCTGACAACTTCGGACAGTATGTCGGCGACGGAAAAAATCTTGTTTTATCTGTATCTGGCACAATATTTTTCCGACGCATCGGAGGATGCCGATGACCGGGCGCTTGCGTATGAGCTGGAGTATATGATTGCCGGGAAATCCGGTGATCAGTCGAATTTAAAGGCGGTTGTCCGGCGCCTGCTTCTTATGAGAGAAGCTGCCAATTTTGCATACCTTGAGTCTGATTCGGCCAAACAACAGGAAGCAGCAGCAATGGCGGCAGCCCTGACAGCTGTGGTGGCACTGCCTGAGTTGGAACCGCTGGTTCAACAGGGACTGTTGGCTGCGTGGGCATATGCGGAGTCAATCAGTGATGTTCGGATTCTTCTGGAAGGGGGAAAGGTATCTCTGGTAAAAACTGCTGATCAATGGCATACAGAGCTGGGGAGCCTGACATCATCGGTCTATGCTGTGGAGGGAAGTGAGCAGACAAAGGGACTCTCCTATGAGAATTATCTGGAAATCCTGATGTGGATGACATCTGATGAAAAGCTGTCAGAGCGCGCGATGGATATGATTGAGAAAAACCATGAAATTGTAATGGATCAGATGATTTGCCGGGTAGAATGTGAATATACCTATGAGGCGTCTCCGCTGTTCTGGAATTTTGTGAATTTGGGACAGAATTCTTTCGGAACTTTGCAGTTTACGGATCAGGCTACGATCAGTTTTATGGAATAAATGAACCGGGAAGGAGGCGGACATATTACAGTGCTTTTGCATTTTTACAAAATACAGAACCTTTCGTCTAAATCTATAATAAAATCTCTCTCAAGTCGAATGCAGTTACGAAGAATATCTGGTTTTGTGCAACATGTTTCCCCGATACAAACATATGCAAAAGCACTGCAATATGCCTGCCGGAGAGCAAGCTTTACGGTAGAAGCTGCTTTTGTTCTTCCGCTTTTTCTGTTTGCGGCAGCGGTAGTGCTGGGATTATTTCCGGTGTTAAAGCTTGAGACACAGGTAAACGCCGGCCTGCAATATGCGGCAAGAATGGTGGCGCTTTCTTATCAGGACAGCGAGGATGATCATGATGTGCTTTCACTGACGGAGGGCGAGATTCTGTTTCGTACGTATATGAAGGAACATGGGTGCGAGGAGACTGTTCTGGCGTCGGGACTTAGCGGCATCTCGCTGTTGTCTTCGGATCTTTCCGGGGATTATGTCATACTGTCTGCCGTTTATAAGGTTCAGCTGCCGGTTTCCTTTTGGAACCTGAATTCTCTGCCGGTGGAACAATGTGTGAGTATGAAAAAGTGGACCGGAGATATTGCGGATGAGGAAGAGGGTGAGGGCGATTACGTATATATTACCCCATCGGGCAGCGCTTACCACAGCAGTGCGGACTGCGCTTACCTGAAGCTTTCCACCCATACGGTGTCAATAGAGGCGCTGGATACTCTTCGCAATAAGAGCGGAGGAATCTATTATGCCTGCAGCTGCTATAACGGCGGCAGTACAGTTTATATTATGGACTATGGGACGCAATATCACAGTGATTTAAGCTGCAGCGGGTTGAAACGCACGATATATAAGGTTTCCATCGATCAGGTGGGCGATCGCCATGCATGTTCAAAATGTAATTAAGGGTCGTGAATATATGAGTAAGACACGTTTTGGTAAGGCTGATCAATGAAAGTGTTTTGCGGCAGTTGGTTATGGAACAGAGGGGTATGAAATGGTGCAGGTAGAGCAGACGGTGCTGTTAGGTTTTTTGTATGTTCTGGCGTTGGCTGATCTGAAAAAGAAAGAAATTCCGTTGGTGCTGCTGGGAAGCTGCGGGGCGGCAGGCGTAGTTTTTTCCTGGCAGTCATCGGCTATGTCTCCTGCGGATATGGCCGGCGGGATCTGTATCGGCGGTTTTTTATTGCTTTGCGCGTTGGTAATGAAGGAGGGAGTCGGAGTCGGGGACGGTCTGCTGTTTTGCGCAACCGGAGTGTATCTCGGAATGTGGCAGAATCTGTTTCTTCTGTTCTTATCCACCTTGCTGTGTGCGGCGGCAGGAGGGATGCTGGTGCTCAGAAAAAAGTGTACCCGTAAGGAGAGTCTGGCGTTTGCACCCTTTGTGCTGGTCGCGAATGTAGGGATGCTGGCGCTTATGAATTGAAAGAAATGGGCAAAAAAGCGGCAGCGGTGATTGTGTTAAAAATGAAAATCGGACCTGTAAAAGAAACGGAAAGGTTGAGAGAAGGACTTTGCGGCAATTTTATGGAGGTAATCATGGTGCGAATATGGAGGAGTCGGATGCTTCATATAAGATCGGGTGTAATAAGAAGAATAACAGGAAAAAGGAAGGGTATAAAAATCAGGCGGATGCTAAGATGCAGAGGTTCCTTTACCGTGGAATCTGTTTTTCTGTTTCCCATTATTATATTGTTAATTGCGTTTTTGCTGAATTTGTCTATTGATTGTTTTGAGAGTGTTCGTCAGGCAGCTGCGGATGTAGATACACTGCGCCAGATGGATACCAGGACATATTTTTTGAACCAGAATACGCTGCAGGAAATCCTGAAGCTGATGTATTGAGAGGATATCATTATGAACATTGAATTTTTGAGGACGGCAAAGAAAAGTTATATGATTGTGAAAGATGCGGATTATCCGTTTGAACAGTATGAACTGAAGATGATCCAACACAATACCATTTCCTGCCTGCTGGAGTTTCAGATCATTATTACAGACGGAAAGGTGGAATACTGGTATGATGTGACGGGAATGCAGTCACTGGAAAAGCAGTATTCTTTTGATGCTGTGGGGAAAAAACAGCTTCAGGTATTGCTGCAGAATCTGATTGATATGAAGTCGGCCATGGAGGAATATCTGTTAGATGATGCGGATATTTGCTTTTCTTTGTCCATGATTTTTTATGACCGTTTTTCCGAAAAGCTTCGATTTTGTTTTATCCCCGGATTCAGGGAACAGAAATGTCAGGGATTGCAGAAACTGTTTGAGGAAATTTTGCAGCAGTTGGATCATTCAGATCCGGCTGCCGTAAATCTCGGTTATGAAATGTATGAGCGCTGCGTACAGTCAGAATTTGTTATTTCAGATTGTGTGGAATGTCTGCGTATGTGTGCGGATGAACAGAAGCCGGCGGATGCTGTTTCAGACGAAGGAGGAATGTCCGGCCTGTTACTGGGAGATGAGGGCGGTGAATTCCCGGATGCCGGAGAGGAAGAACTTGAATTCCTGAGAGAAAGTCAGCCGCAGAAACGCGGCCGCCGGAGAAAAGGGAAAAAGGAGAAAAAGAAATTTATCAATTACCGGAAAATATTGGAAGATGAAAGAGAAGTATTATATACGGCAGAGGCGCTTCCGGATATAGAAAAGACGGAACTCTTTTCAGCGGAAGATCTGGTGCGCTCCTGGGAGCTGGTGTATAAGGGAGACGGGCTGGAAACAGATATCCGTCTGACGGAGTTCCCTTTCCTGGTCGGGACAGACAGTCAGAAGGTGATCGGGGTACTGCAGTCACGTGCAGTCAGCCGGGTGCATGCCGGTTTTTTTCTGAAAGAAGGAAAGCTTTATCTGGAAGATTACAATTCTACAAACGGCACATATCTCAATCAGAAACTCGTTCCCATGAATACGCCGATGGAAGTGCACGAAGGGGACCGTATTGTTTTTGCAACAGAGGAATATGCGGTGTTTTGCCGCTGGTCGGCCGGGGGACTGACGCAGAAGCGGTAGGAGAGTGCCGGCCGCGGCCTTTTGTCTTTTCCCGCAGCATATAACTGAGCCGGCATCTGCAGTTGGAGATTGATTTTCGGAAGGGATTTCTTTATACTGGAGGTGTAGATAAAAGCGGTTGTATCGTCGGCATCGGTATTACATTACTGAATGCAGACGGGGAGTATGATTGTATTATCTGCGAATTGCTGCATCGGATCAAAACATGACAGGAGGTTATCGATATGAAGGACGAGAATTGTATTTTTTGTAAGTTGGCCAATGGAGATATTCCGACCAATGTAATTTATGAGGATGAGATGTTTACGGTGATTTTGGATGCAAGTCCGGCGACAAAGGGTCACGCATTGATTTTGCCGAAGGATCACGCGGCGAATATTTATGAGCTTCCGGATGAGAGCGCATCTAAGGTGTTTGTGCTGGCAAAGAAACTGGCAGCAAAGATGACGGAGATTTTGAAATGCGACGGTTTTAATATCGTGCAGAATAACGGGGAAGTGGCCGGACAGACCGTGTTTCACTTCCATATGCATCTGATTCCCCGTTATATCGGTGATGGGAATGAGGAGAAGCTGGGATGGAATCATGCGGATCTTTCTGCAGAGCAGATTGCTGAAATCTGCAGGGAGCTCCGCATGAATATATAAGAATAGAGAATTATTTTTTCCGAAGCTGCTCAATAAGATCAATAATGATCTCGATGGCATCGGTTTTCTGACTCTCCTTCATGGCTGAGATATAGGACTGGCGGTTCTCCCAAACAGCGGAGATAGCTGCAGAAAGTGTTTCCTCGGTCAGATTTTCTTCTTCCAGAACATAGCTGAATCCCTGTTTTTTAAAGGAATTGGCGTTCAGAATCTGATCTCCCCGGCTGGCTGCTTTGGACAGCGGAATCAGGATATTTGGCTTGCACAGTGCCTGAAGTTCGCAGATGGCGTTGGCGCCGGCCCGGGAAATAACAAGATCAGAGACCGCAAAGAGATCTGCCAGTTCCTCATTAATGTATTCATACTGCACATAACCGCTGGTATGATGCAGAGTCGGATCCAGATTTCCTTTTCCGCAGAGGTGAATCACCTGCCATGATTTCAGAAGGACGGGCAGCAACCGGCGCACCGCTTCATTGATTACCTGGGAACCAAGGCTGCCGCCGATGATCAGCAGGACCGGGAGATCCGGAGTAAAACCGGTATATGTATAGGCTTTTTCTCTGTTCCCTTCCAGAAGTTCGCGGCGGATGGGGGAACCGGATACGATGGCTTTTCCCTCGGGGATATGGCTTACGGTCTCGGGAAAGTTGCAGCATACTTTGCTGGCGGACGGGATGGCCAGCTTATTGGCGAGCCCCGGAGTGATATCGGATTCATGGATGATCACGGGTACTCTGGCATGTCTGGCTGCCAGAACGACAGGTACGCTGACAAAGCCGCCTTTTGAAAATACGATGTCCGGCTTCAGCCTGAACATCAAACTGCGAGCCTGAGCATATCCTTTGATTACTTTAAACGGGTCTGAAAAGTTCTTGGGATCGAAATATCTGCGGAGCTTTCCCGAGGAAATGGCATAATAAGGGATGTTTTCCTTTTCTATCAGCCCTTTTTCGATTCCGTGGTAGGAGCCGATATAAGAAATCTCGTAATCGAGTTCCCGCAGCCTCGGAAGCAGCGCGATATTCGGAGTTACATGTCCGGCGGTCCCTCCGCCGGTGAGAATGATTTTCTTCATGTGAATTCCTTTCAGTAAGCATGGTAAAACATAGTGGATGCTTTTATAATCAATTATATTATATACCGAATTAAAAATGTCAACAGGGATTTCGTATTTTTTTGCGGATAGAAATGATTTGTTTTGTTGTCTGATTCTGGCAGAAAACATCGTAACTTGCGATGAAAAAAAGGTCTGTGCCTCTTTTTTCCGGAAGGGAATTCTGATACACTAATGAGAGAAAGGAGGAAGATCAAGATGAAAACATTATTTCATGTGGCAGGTTCACTGTACAGCCAGTACCGGGATGATCTTATGATCAGCCTGTTGGTCTGTACCGTTTTACTGATGATAATTGCCCTGTTTGCCGTGAGAAGATGCCGCAGACAGGTTCGGGAACTGGCGGAGAAAACAGGAGAAATGACGAAGGCAGCCCTGAGTCAGGGCGGGCGGGATGTAAGACGCGGGAAGGAAACGAGGCGGTCGGCAGAGGAATCCGCGGAGAGCGTGCCTCCGGCAAGGTCACGGAAGAATGAGGAGGTATTCGGAAGCGTGATTCATGAAATTTTTCCGTGATTGTCCGACGGTTTTTTGCTGCCGGATGATAATTCTTTCGAATCGCAGTTGGCGAGGAGATTTTTCCTTGAAATGACAGGGTTCGTTTGATACAATAACTCCGTAGGATATTAGCAAAATACATACAAAGGAGCGACATATGAGCAAGATTACATTTGATTACAGCAAGGCAGCTTCTTTCGTCCGTGAGGAGGAAGTGAAGAATATGAGCAAGCTGACAGAGGATGCGAAAGCGCTTCTGCTCTCAAAAACAGGCGCAGGCAATGATTTCCTGGGGTGGATCGATTTACCTGTAGACTATGATAAGGAAGAGTTTGCCAGGATTAAGAAAGCGGCAGCGAAGATTCAGAGCGATTCAGATGTGCTGGTAGTTATCGGCATTGGCGGATCTTATCTCGGTGCAAGAGCAGCGATCGAGTTCCTTCGCCATGGTTTTTACAATAATATATCGAAAGAACAGCGTAAAACGCCGGAGATTTATTATGCAGGCAATAATATCAGCGGTTCTTATTTAAAAGGGATTCTGGATGTAATCGGTGATCGGGATTTTTCGGTGAATGTCATTTCAAAGTCCGGAACAACTACAGAGCCGGCAATTGCATTCCGTATTTTTAAGGAAATCCTCGAGAAAAAATACGGCAAGGAGGAAGCGGCGAAGAGAATTTATGCAACAACGGATAAAGCCCGCGGAGCGCTGAAGGTGCTTGCTACGGAAGAGGAATATGAGACCTTTGTCGTACCGGATGACATTGGCGGCCGGTTTTCTGTCCTGACGGCGGTCGGACTTCTTCCTATTGCTGTCAGCGGAGCGGATCTGGACAAGCTGATGGCAGGCGCGGTAGCGGGCCGTGAGTTGGCGATCAATAAGTCTTTTGAGGAAAATGATGCGATGCAGTACGCGGCGATCCGCAATATTCTGCACCGCAAAGGAAAGTCTGTCGAGGTGCTGGCGAATTATGAACCGAGTATTCATTATATCAGCGAGTGGTGGAAGCAGTTATACGGCGAGAGTGAGGGGAAGGATCAGAAGGGTATTTTCCCCGCATCCGTAGATCTGACGACAGACCTGCATTCCATGGGTCAGTTTATTCAGGATGGTTCGAGGATTATGTATGAGACCGTGTTATCGATTGAAGCTCCGGCAGAGGCTCCGGTGATTCAGGAGGAAGCGGTTGACCTTGACGGATTGAATTATCTGGCAGGAAAAGATATGAACTTTGTCAATGACTGTGCGATGAATGGCACCATCATGGCGCATACAGACGGCAGTGTGCCGAACCTTTTGGTAAAGATTCCGGCGCAGGATGAGTATTCTCTGGGACAGCTGTTCTATTTCTTTGAGTTTGCGGTGGGCGTCAGCGGATATTTGCTTGGCGTGAATCCGTTTAACCAGCCCGGTGTAGAGAGTTACAAGAAGAATATGTTCGCATTGCTTGGGAAACCGGGTTATGAGGATATGCGAGAGGAATTGTTAAAGCGTTTGTAAAAAATGGCGCGAAAAAATGCAATGAAAATGGGGTGGAATTTTGAATTTCGCCCCACTTTTTTGCCAAAAAACGGCAAATTTTTGGGATGAGCCCCCATTTTTCAGAAAAAAGTATTGACACCTGTGATAATCCCTGTTATAATTTCCGAACAGTCTTGTAACAAATCTGTAATAAATTTGAATGAAAGCGTAATAAAAATAACGTGATTGTAAAAATTAAATCGCATCTGTGTGTTACAGAAATGGCTGATTTCAGATACGGATTTGGAAAGACAAATAAAAACATCGGTTTGCTTTTGACAGCAGACCCATCAGGAGGTCAAATGAAATTCAGAAAATTGGTTTTTGAATGCGGGATTATCGCGGCATCTGCTGTAATTATATCCGGATCATCAGCCGTTTCTGTCAGTGCCGCAGAAACTGCTACGGAAACCGTGATTACCGGATCTGAGCAGGATGAAACGGAAAGTAAGGATTCTAAAGAGAAAGAGGATGTGTCCGATACGGATGCAGAGGAGATTGAGGGCGAGGTAACGGACACGGAGGCAGATGCAGCCGCTGAAACATCTGAGTGGGAGAATCAACTGCTGGTAATTGTTGAGGAAGATTCCAGTCTGAATGTTCGGAAAGAAGCGAGCACCGATTCTGAGGTGGTCGGAAAGATTTACCGGGGCTCTGCGGCTGAGGTTGTAGAAAAAGGTGACGAGTGGACAAAAATCATATCCGGAGATGTAGAGGGATATGTAAATAATGAATATTGTGTATTTGCGGAGGAGGCTGAGGAAAAAGCAGCAGAAATCTGCGATACAGGGGCGACGGTGACAACAGATGGTGTGCGGCTGCGCAGTGAAGCCAGCACAGATTCCACGATTTACTGTGTCCTGTCGAAAGGAGATTCTCTTACTGCCGCAGAAACTGAGGAAGAAACAGATGATGAGTGGGTTGCGGTTGAGTATGGCGACACAGTCGCTTATGTTTCTGCTGACTATGTTGATGTGGAATTAGAGGTCGGCGAAGCAATCAGTATGAAAGAAATCTATGAGCAGCAGGCTGCAGAGGCTGCAAAGAAAGCTGCGGCAGCAAGTGCTGCTTCGAGTACATCATCGTCCTCCGGCACAGCTGTGAGCGCTTCCTCTAATGACACAACGCTTCTGGCAGCGCTGATTCAGTGCGAGGCCGGCGGCGAGTCCTATGCAGGACAGCTTGCGGTCGGAGCAGTGGTAATGAACCGTGTTAAGAGCAGCTCTTTCCCGAACAGCATTTCCGGCGTTATTTATCAGAGCGGACAGTTTTCACCGGCGTCGAGCGGAAAGCTTTCCCGTGTATTAAGCAGCGGAAGCATTTCCTCCAGCTGCTATCAGGCGGCGCAGGCGGCAATCGCCGGAGAAGATAATACCGGAGGAGCCAAATATTTCCATGCGGGAAGCGGCAGCGGAACCGTGATCGGAAATCAGGTGTTTTATTAAAACGAATGTGTACCGTAATTGGTGAGGCATTCTTTTATAGAAGGAAATGACGAGAGAGCCCGTCCGGCTAAAGGACGGGTTCTTTTTTCTGTTTTTTAAGATTCCCCGGAGGAACACGGTTTTTTATTGTAAAAACGGAAAAGATATAGTATAGTAAAAAGGAATCTGACGGCAGCGTAATGGCACATCTTTGCTGCTATTACGCTATTGGACGGTACCGCAGTTCGAATGAAGACAGGGGGATACCCGCGGAGGATTGAGAATGGGAGCTTTAACTGGAATACAAACTTTCTGGCTGGTGCTTTTTGTTGTGTTTCTTGTGACGGAACTGGTATCTTTGGGATTGACTTCGATCTGGTTTGCCGGCGGTTCGCTGATTGCCCTGATCTTAAGTTTTACGAAAGTCGGGTTCTACGCGCAGATTGCGGCGGCTGTTATTGTATCTGTGGCGCTGTTGCTTCTGATCCGGCCGTGGGCACGGAATCATTTTAATACCGGAAGGAAGCGGACCAATGCGCAGAGCCTGATCGGACAGACTGCCGTTGTCCTGGAGGAGATTGACAATATTCACGCACAGGGCAGAATGTTGATCGGCGGACAGGAATGGTCGGCACGGAGCACTGCGGAGACGGATTTGATTCCGAAAGATGCGCGGGTGGTCGTGCGAGAGATCAGCGGCGTGAAGCTTATTGTGGAGCGGGAGAGTTGAGGGACGACCGTGATTTGGAACGCGAATGTCGGAAAATTACAGGTGTTGTACCTGAGAAAATATAATTCTGTATCGGATGCCGTCAGGTGAAAGGAGAAGAGTTTATGGGTTTTTTGATTGCGATTATTATCATTGTTGTTCTTATTGTTTTGATTATTGCCTCCTGTGTGAAGATTGTGCCGCAGGCGAATGCGTTTGTCGTAGAGCGGCTGGGTGCATATCAGGGGACATGGGAGGTAGGTCTTCATTTCAAGATGCCGTTTATCGACCGTGTCGCGAAGCGCGTATTGCTGAAGGAGTAGGTGGTTGATTTCGCCCCGCAGCCGGTGATTACCAAGGATAATGTTACCATGCGGATTGATACGGTCGTGTTTTTTCAGATCACGGATCCGAAGCTTTTTGCTTACGGCGTGGAGAATCCGATCATGGCGATTGAAAATCTGACCGCCACAACATTGAGAAATATCATTGGTGATCTGGAACTGGATGAGACGCTGACATCCAGAGAAACGATCAATACCAAGATGCGGGCGTCGCTTGATATCGCGACAGATCCCTGGGGTATTAAAGTCAACCGTGTAGAGTTGAAAAATATTATCCCGCCGCAGGCGATTCAGGATGCGATGGAAAAGCAGATGAAGGCTGAACGTGAGCGCCGTGAAGCGATTCTTCGCGCAGAAGGTGAGAAGAAATCAACGATTCTTGTCGCTGAAGGTAAAAAAGAATCCGCCATCCTTGACGCGGAGGCAGAAAAGCAGGCAGCGATTCTCCGTGCAGAGGCGAAGCGCGAAGCGACAGTGAAGGAGGCAGAAGGTCAGGCGGAAGCCATCTTAAAGATTCAGCAGGCGAACGCGGACGGTTTGCGGTTCCTGAAGGAAGCCGAGCCTGATGCGGCAGTATTGCAGATCAAGAGCCTGGAAGCATTTGCCAAAGCCGCAGACGGGAAGGCAACGAAGATTATCATCCCTTCCGAGATACAGGGAATTGCGGGTCTCGCGAAGTCTGTTGTTGAAGTCGCGGCAGATGTGAAGGAACAGTAGGACAGATACAATTGAGAAAACAAGTTGTTAGATAGAGGAGGAATTATGAGCTTTACAGGAAAGAATTTTTTGAAATTACTGGATTTTTCATCGGAGGAGATCATGGAACTGATTGATCTTGCCGCAGAATTGAAGGAGAAAAAGCAGAAAGGGATTCCCCATGATACGCTTCGGGGGAAAAACATCGCGCTGATTTTTGAGAAAAACAGTACGCGCACCCGTTGTTCTTTTGAGGTCGCTGCCTTTGACCTCGGGATGCACGCGACGTTTCTGGATCCTTCCGCTTCCCAGATCGGAAAGAAAGAAAGTATTGCGGATACCGCACGCGTTCTCGGACGGATTTATGACGGTATTGAATACCGCGGATTTGCGCAGAGTATCGTGGAAGATCTTGCAAAATATGCCGGCGTTCCGGTGTGGAACGGCTTGACAAATGAGTTTCATCCGACTCAGGTGCTGGCAGACGCGCTGACAATCCAGGAGCATTTCGGACATTTGAAGGGGATCAAGCTGGTGTATGTCGGTGATGCGCGGTACAACATGGGCAATTCTCTGATGGTTTTAAGTGCAAAGCTTGGGATGCATTTTGTGGCATGCACAAATAAGAAATATTTCCCCAACGAGGAGCTTGTGGAGACCTGCCGTCAGATTGCGGACGAAACCGGCGCTACGATTGAGCTGACGGAGGATGCGGTTGCCGGTACAAAGGGAGCCGATGTCATTTATACGGATGTATGGGTTTCCATGGGTGAGCCGGATGAAGTCTGGGAGGAGCGCATCCATGATCTGACTCCGTACCAGGTCAACCGGGCTCTGATGGAGAATGCCGGTGAGCAGTGCCGCTTCATGCATTGCCTTCCGTCATTCCATGATCTGAAGACCACGATCGGTGAACAGATTCATGAGAAATATGGTTTGAATGAGATGGAAGTGACGGACGAAGTTTTCGAGAGCCCGCAGTCGATTGTCTTTGACGAGGCAGAAAACCGGATGCATACGATTAAGGCTGTGATGCTGGCGACGCTGAGCGAATAAAATTTCCCGTATGTGAGGGAAGGATGATGAGAGAAGAAATTCTGAAGCTTTTACAGGAAACAGACGGCTTCCTCTCCGGTCAGGAGATCAGTGAGCGGTTCGGAGTGAGCCGGACGAGTATATGGAAAGCTATCCGACAGCTGGAGGAGGCGGGATATGAGATTGAGGCGGTGCGCAATAAGGGGTACCGCCTATCTTTTGAACCTGATTTTCTTACGGCGGCTCTTGTGGAGAAATATCTGGATACGGAATGGGCAGGCCGCCCGACACAGGTTTTTGATGAGGTAGATTCTACCAATAGTGAGGTGAAACGTCAGGCGGAGGACGGAGCTGGACATGGGCTGCTTGTCATCGGTGAGCAGCAGTCGTCAGGCAGAGGCCGGCGGGGGCGGACATGGGAGTCGCCGAAGGGAGCCGGGATTTTTATGTCTCTTCTTTTAAAGCCGGATATTGCACCGGGCCACGCATCTATGCTGACTTTGGTTATGGGGCTGGCTGTCCGGGATGCTCTGGAACAGATGGGAGTGCCGGATGTGAAGATTAAATGGCCGAATGATATTATCTGTTCCGGAAAGAAAATCTGCGGTATTCTGACAGAGATGAGCGCCCAGATGGACTATATTAATTATATCGTGGTCGGTGTGGGGATAAATGTTCACAATCGGGAATTCCCCGAAGCAGTGGAGCGTGTGGCTACGTCGGTACTGCAGCAGACGGGGCGCCGGATCTGTCGGGCGGAGCTGGCGGCGAAATGTATGGAGCAGTTTGAAAAGTATTATGCTGTGTTTCTCAAAACAGAGGATCTTTCCGGGCTGCTGGATCTGTATCAGTCGCATCTGGTGAACTGTGACCGAAAGGTACTCGTGTCAGATTTGAAACAGGATTATACCGGGATTGCCCGGGGAATTAATGCGGATGGGGAACTTCTGGTAGAGACCGGAGACGGATTAAAATACGTTTCCGCCGGAGAGGTTTCCGTAAGAGGAGTTTACGGATATGTCTGAAGTACTTTGCGCTTCCAGCGCGTATACAAAACAGTTTTATTTAAATCCGGAGTTTGAAAACCTTCCGGAGCAGATTCGGGAAGAATTGAAGATTCTCTGTGTGCTGTATACGGAGGATGTGGGCGGTGTACTGGTTTTAAAATTTGATGAAGATGGCAGTCTTCAGCTGGAAACGTCCGCTGATGAGGGAGACCTTTTGTACGATGAGATCGGAAGCGTTTTAAAAATCCGGCAGATACAGGATACGCAGGCGGAGCTGCTGGAGTCGTTAGAATTGTACTATAAAGCGGTTTTTCTTCATGAAATGCCGTCAGAGGAGGATGGATACTGATGTTACTGACCGTAGATATCGGAAATACAAATATTACGCTGGGGGTTTTTGACGGAAAGAAACTGCGCACTACATTCCGCATGACCACGATACAGACACGTACTTCGGATGAGTACGGGATGGTAATCTGTGAACTGCTATATCATAATGAAGTGGCGGTGTCGGATATTACGGACGCCATTGTGGCTTCGGTAGTGCCGAATGTCATGCATTCTCTGACAAATGCTATTTTGAAATATTTTCACACAAAGCCGATTATTATTGAAGCGGGGATTAAAACAGGGATTCGCGTGGCAGGACGGAATCCCCGCCAGGTGGGGGCGGACCGCATTGTAGATGCCGCCGCAGTGTATGAACTTTACGGCGGACCGGCGATCGTGGTCGACTACGGGACGGCCACCACGTATGATCTGGTTGATGAGGACGGGACGTTTACCGCCTGTGTGATCGCGCCGGGCATCCGGACATCCGCACAATCCATGTGGAGCATGGCGGCGAAGCTTCCGGAATTTGAGATTAAGAAGCCAAAGAGTATTCTGGCGAAGGATACGATTGCCTGTATGCAGGCAGGCCTGGTATACGGACAGATCGGACAGACAGAATATATTATTCAGCAGATGAAAAAGGAGTTTGGCCGGGAAGATGTGAAGGTGGTTGCTACCGGCGGACTCGGGCGGATCATTGAAAAAGAGACGGATGTGATTGATGTTTATGATCCGCAGCTGACTCTGTATGGGATGAGGCTGATTTTTGAAAAGCAAAAAAAGTAGCCGGAAATCAGTAAAAATGATTCAGGCGGAAGAGAATGTTGGGTGAAAGAATGAGTGATTCAACAGGAATCCACGCAGATAATGTACAGAGAGAAAAGAGTGCGGCGGAACCGCTGCAGATTGGAAACGTTATTCTTGATAACAAATTGATTTTAGCACCTATGGCAGGAGTTACAGACCTGCCATTTCGTTTGCTGTGCAAAGAACAGGGTGTCGGACTGGTATGCATGGAAATGGTCAGCGCAAAAGCAATTTTCTATGGGAATAAAAATACGGAGAAGCTTTTAGAAATTACTCCCGAGGAGCAGCCGGTTTCTCTTCAACTCTTTGGTTCAGATCCGGATATTCTGGCAGCCATGGCGGCGAAGATTGAGGACAGACCGTTTGCGATTCTTGATTTTAATATGGGCTGCCCGGTGCCGAAGGTGGTAAATAACGGCGAGGGTTCTGCGCTTATGCGGGAGCCGCGGTTGGCGGAGGAGATTTTGACAAAGCTGGTCAGGGCTGTAAAAAAACCGGTAACGGTTAAGATCCGCAAGGGATTTGACGACAACCATGTCAATGCCGTCGAGATCGCGAAGATTGCGGAGAGCTGCGGCGTGGCCGCGATTACCGTTCACGGAAGAACCCGGCAGCAGTATTACTCCGGCGCGGCGGATTGGGACATTATCCGGCAGGTAAAGGAAGCCGTATCGGTGCCGGTGATCGGCAACGGCGACCTGCGCTGTGCAGAGGATGTGGTTCGGATGTATGAGACGACCGGATGCGACGGTTTTATGATCGGGAGGGGCGCGCAGGGAAATCCGTGGATTTTTCAGCAGATTCTGCATAAACTTCAGACAGGAGAGGATTTACCCAGGCCGACGGCGGAGGAGGTGGCGGAGATGGTTCTTCGACACGCGAAGCTTCAGCTGGAAGTAAAAGGGGAATATATCGGAATTCGTGAGATACGGAAACATGCGGCCTGGTATACGGCAGGGTATCGAAATTCATCCCGGCTGCGCGGGAGAATCAACGAAATTGAGAGCTATGAGGACCTGGAACGGTTGTTTGGGGAAATGCTGTATGCGCCGTAACTTAAGATTCACAAAAAGGAACGGAAATAGAAGTGGACTGCCTTGACATCAAGAATTCGATTGGGTATAATATGTTGACTGTCAGGGCAGACAGTGAGAGATATCGCAGTGAGAGTATCGCACGGTGGGCGATATTCTTTTTTCACATATTAATGTTGTTTCAGGAGGTGTCAGATACATGAGTAAGAAGAATCTTTTAACTTATCAGGGGTTACAGAAGCTGGAGACAGAGTTGCAGGAGCTGAAGGTGGTTCGCAGAAAGGAAGTCGCCCAGAAGATTAAGGAAGCCAGAGAGCAGGGCGATCTGTCTGAGAACGCAGAGTACGACGCTGCGAAAGATGAGCAGAGGGATATCGAGGCCCGGATTGAGGAGATTGAAAAAATCCTTAAGAATGCGGAAGTTGTTGTGGAAGAAGAGGTTGATCTTGACACGATTGGGGTTGGATGTCAGGTTCGGATTCTGGATTGTAAGTTTGACGAAGAGCTGGAATATAAGATTGTGGGCTCCACGGAGGCAAACAGTTTGAGGGGAAAGATTTCCAATGAGTCGCCGGTAGGCCGGGCATTGCTTGGTGCGAGAGTGGGTGACACTGTTGAGGTAGAGACACAGGCCGGTGTGCTGACCTATAAGGTCCTGGAGATTCAGCGGTCGAACTGAAGATGAGCAGGAAAGTAGAGGAAAACCAGATGGGTGAACAGAAGAAGGGAAACGCGCAGGAGCAGGATTTAAATCAGATCTTAAAGAATCGCCGGGAGAAGTTAAAGAATCTTCAGGATGCGGGAAAAGATCCGTTTCAGATTACAAAATATGACGCAACACATCATAGTGCAGAGATTAAGGCAAATTATGCAGAGCTGGAGGGCAAAGAGGTATCGGTCGCCGGACGCATGATGTTTAAGCGTGTGATGGGCAAAGCGTCTTTTTGCAATGTTCAGGATCTGCAGGGAAGTATTCAGGTATATGTAGCCAGAGACTGCATCGGAGAAGACTCTTATAAGGATTTCAAAAAATATGATATCGGCGACATCGTCGGCGTGAAGGGAGAAGTATTTACGACCAAGACCGGTGAAATTTCCATTCATGCTTCAGAACTGATTCTCTTAAGCAAGAGTCTGCAGGTCCTGCCGGAGAAATTCCATGGTCTGACGAATACCGATCTTCGTTATCGTCAGCGGTATGTGGATCTCATTATGAATCCTGAATCAAAAGAGACATTTATCAAGCGGTCGCAGATCATCAAAGAGATCCGCCGTTTCCTGGATGGGCGAGGATTTATGGAAGTGGAGACGCCCATGCTGGTTTCCAATGCGGGCGGGGCGGCGGCGCGTCCTTTCGAGACGCATTATAATGCGCTGGATGAGGATGTGAAGCTGAGAATTTCTCTGGAATTATATTTAAAGCGTCTGATCGTGGGAGGTCTGGAGCGCGTCTATGAGATCGGGCGTGTGTTCCGCAACGAGGGCGTGGATACCCGCCATAACCCGGAGTTTACGCTGATGGAGCTCTATCAGGCATACACGGATTATGAAGGGATGATGGAGCTGACCGAGAGTATGTTCCGTTATCTGGCGGAGACGGTCTGTGGCAGCAGCAAGATCACTTACAATGGGATTGAGATTGATCTGGGCAAGCCGTTTGTGCGGCTGACGATGAATGACGCGATTAAAAAATACGCGGGCGTAGATTTTGATGCGGTCGAGACGCTCGAGGAAGCGCGGAAGATTGCGAAGGAGCATCATATCGAGTATGAGGAGCGCCATACAAAGGGCGAGATCATCAATCTTTTCTTCGAGGAATACTGTGAAAAGGAACTGATTCAGCCGACCTTTATTATGGATCATCCGCTGGATATCTCTCCGCTGACGAAGAAAAAGCCTTCCGATCCGGAAAAGGTGGAACGCTTTGAGCTGTTTATCAATACCTGGGAGATGTGCAACGCTTACTCCGAGCTGAATGACCCCATCGACCAGAGAGAGCGGTTTGCCGCGCAGGACGCGGCGTTCGCAGCGGGGAATGAAGAGGCGAACCATACGGACGAGGACTTCCTGAACGCGTTGGAGATTGGCATGCCGCCGACAGGCGGAATCGGGTACGGGATTGACAGATTGGTGATGCTGCTGACGGATTCCGTAGCCATTCGCGATGTATTATTGTTTCCCACGATGCGCAGTACAGAGAAGTAAAACCGTAATATATGTAAATAAAAAGAGCACTTCTTAGAGATTATCTGAGAAGTGCTCTTTTTCGTATAATAGGAAAGTTCGCCATCTGGCGAACTCTTGAATTAAAAAAGCCCGCGCGGAGGCGGGCATGGCAAACAGACGATGTTAAAAG
>JAJPZY010000004.1 GCA_021204085.1 Clostridiales bacterium
CGTTTTGCCTGCTCCTGTTTTTTTTGTGTAAAAAAGGCAGAAAACTATCGAAATAGATTGCGGTATTTCTTTGCTGAGTAGCCAGTTTCTTTTTTAAATACTCTGGAAAAATAATTGTAATCTTCAAATCCCACGCGTTGGGCAATTTCCGTAATGGATGTGTTTGTCGTTTTCAGAAGAGTTTTCGCTTCTTCCAGGCGCAGATCGCGCACATATTCTGCAATTCCCATACCGATATATTTATCACAGGCCATATATAGTTTGCTTCTGCTGATTCCCAGATAGGAGGAAATGCTTTCAGCAGTCAAATCCTCTGAAAGATGTTCCAACAGAAACATACGCAAATTGTTCGTAAAATTTTGTCTGCGCATAAAAACAGTTTCATTTTGTATTACATAAAAAGTACAGGCTTCCATGATTTTTGCGGCGGCGCGAATCTGTTCATCCGTTTTCAGGGGAATTTCGGAAAAAATATCTTCGGATGGAGAAAATTCATCCGCTGTGGAAGCATCTGCAAGAATTCCTTTCAGCCCGTCAATGGATGCTGCATCCGAAATTTGACCAAACATCAGGTATCCGATGACAATATGGTTATCAATCAGCGGCGCAGTGGCTTCGATCAGTCCGGCATGGCAGTGATAGATAATCAGGCGCTGATCAAGGTTGCATTGCCGGAAGGAAAAGGCGTCACTTTCCCGGCATTTTTTCTGACCGGTTTCGGAACTCTTCATCCGATGGCAGAAAGCGCAGTCCTTTCCGGGATAAGAAAGAAGCTCCTGATATTCATCATCAAAAAGCACAATGCGGATACCGGTCAGAATATGGAAATCTTTCATTAGCTGAAGCAACCGATTACTGTCAAACTCAAGTCTCATATATTTATTCTCCGATTTTTTTCCATTATAACAGATAAAAAGAAAAATGTAAAATAAGTTTGGACAAATTTACAATATTTAAAATGTTTTTCACTATATTCCAATCTTTTTTTCTTTTATACTTCAGTCAGAAAATAAATCTTAGCGAAAGGAAGAAACGGTATGTTAGTTAACTTAAAGGAAATTCTGGAAATTGCGCAGAAAGAGAAAATTGCCATCGGCTCGTTTAATACGCCGAACCTGGAAAGCATTCAGGCCGTTATCGGGGCTGCGGAGGAACTGAATGTTCCGGTCATCATCATGCATGCGGAGGTACATGAAAGCATCAGCCCGCTGCACGTTATTGGCAAGGTGATGCTTCAATGCGCAAAGGACGCTGCCGTTCCGGTCTGTGTGCATCTGGATCACGGTGAGAATCTCGAATATCTTGAACAGGCACTGAAGCTTGGTTTTACTTCTGTTATGTATGACGGTTCTGCGCTGCCATATGAGGAAAACAGAGACAATACTCGCAGCGCTGTGCGTATGGCAAAGGAGACCGGCGCTTCGGTAGAGGCAGAAATCGGTACACTCGGAAAGCGGGAGATGGGTTATAAGGATGAGGAGAGCGGTTCTGAACCGGCGCAGATCTATACAAACCCGAAGGACGCCGCACAGTTTGTAAAAGAAACAGGTATTGATGCGCTGGCCTGTTCTTTCGGTACAGCACACGGTTTGTATCTGACAGAACCGAAGCTGGACATGAACGTATTGGATGAGGTTCGCAGACGGGTAGAGGTTTCTCTGGTTATGCATGGCGGAAGCGGCGTCAGCGAGGAAGATTACCGGACAGTTATCAGAAAAGGAATCCGGAAAATCAATTATTTTACCTATATGTCGAAAGCCGGAGGTGAAGGCGTGGCCAGGAAAGTGACACAGTGTCTTAACGAAAATACGCCGGTTTATTATCATGACGTTGCCTGCTGGGGAATGGAAGCTATGAAAGAAGATGTGAAAAAGGCACTGCGGGTATTCTGCGGTAAATGAGGTCCTTTGAGGAATTGTGGGAAAATATCAGAACAAAAGGAGCGTAATTCAATGATGAAAAAAGAAATGACATTTGCACTGGCATTCTGCAACCGCGGGTTTATGCCGGGAGAACTGATTTACGGAGCACGGGAGGATATGATTAAAGCCGTGACGGATGCCGGTTACCATTATATTGCGATGGACGCGGAACTGACAAGATACGGCGGAATTGAAACCAGAGACGAGGGACTTTTGTATGCCAGATGGCTGAAAGAACATGAGGGCGAGTATGACGGGGTGATCTTCTCCATGCCGATCTTTGCTGATGAGAATGGCGCCATCACAGCGCTGCAGGACGCCGGTGTGCCGATTCTGCTGCAGGCTTATCCGGATGAGCCGGGCAAGCTGGATTTCGCGCATCGAAGGGATGCATTCTGCGGGAAGTTTTCGGTAACGGATGTGTTTACGCAGTATCAGGTGCCTTTTACGGTGATGAAACCACACGTGGTGCATCCGCTCTCGGAAGCGTTTGCACAGAATCTGAAGGATTTTGCCGCCATCTGCAGGGTAGTCAATGGTATGAAACGGTTTAATGTCGGCTGCATCGGCGCCAGGACAACGGCGTTTAAGACAGTTCGTTTTGACGAAATCGGGCTTCAGAAATACGGGATCAATGTTGAATCATTCGATTTGTCGGAACTAATCTATAAAGTAGAGCATATGGCCAATGATGACGCGGCGGTTGTAAAGAAAATCCAGACGCTGGAAAACTATACGGATTTTACCCGGGTGCCGGAGAAAAACAAGTGTACGCTTGCCAAAATATCTGTCGTGATTGACGAATACATAGAGGAATATCATCTGGATGTGATCACCCTGCGCTGCTGGAATGAAATGGAAACCTATTTAAGAGTCTGCCCCTGCGTACTGCTCAGTGAGCTGAACGACAGAGGAATTGTGGCTTCCTGTGAAATCGATCTTTGCTCAGCAATCACAATGCGCGCCATGTCTCTGGCAAGTGAGGAACCGACGGCCGTTCTGGACTGGAACAATAATTACGGTGATGAAGAGGACAAAGTCATTCTTTTCCATTGCGGTCCGGTGGCACAGACTCTGATGACAGCTAAGGGAACCGTGACGGAGCATAAAATGTTTGCCAAAAATGATCCGGGTTCCGGATGGGGCTGCAACGAGGGACGGATTAAAGCGTTCCCGACCACCATTTCCAATTGTCAGACGAAAGATGGAAAACTGATCGTATATGCCAGCGAGGCGCAGTTTACAGAGGATCCGATTGAGGATGATTTCTTCGGATGCGGCGGCGTCTGTGATATTCCGGATTTGCAGAACAAACTGATCCGTCTGGCGAGAGGCGGCTTTAAGCACCATACATCCGTTGGCGTGGGGCATATGAAAGACGTGCTGAAAGAGGCGTTTACCACTTATTTAGGATACGAGTGGGTAGATATAGATGTGTAACCAGTAGTCCATATCGTAATTTCATGTGCATTCTGCACATGCTTTTATATTTGTTGCTGCCCGAGAAGAGAACATAAGAATTTAAAAATTGTCATGGGAAGGAGAATGTCAATATAAAGGGTGATTTTTTCGTTGGGAGCAGCGACAGCTGCTCATCAGGTTGAAGGAAATAATACAAATAGCGATTGCTGGGTACTGGAGAACCTGCCGCATTCCGGTTATTCGGAGCCATCATTAGATGCAGTAGATCATTATAACCGTTATGAAGAAGATATTAAATATATGGCAGAGGCAGGCTTAAATGCCTATCGTTTTTCGATTGAATGGGCCAGGATCGAACCGGAAAGAGGAGCCTTTGATGAGAAAGAAATTGAACATTACCGCAGGGTGCTCCAGTGCTGTAAAAAGAACGGACTGACGCCAATTGTGACAATGATGCATTTTTCCTCTCCAAAATGGTTGATAGAAGATGGCGGATGGAATAATCCGGATGTAATCGATTATTTTGCTTCTTATTGTAAGTATGTAATCGCTCAGTTGGGGGAAGATCTGGAATATATCTGCACAATCAATGAGGCAAATATGAGAATGCAGGAAGAAGAGAGAGCGGCATTTGGCGGCGTTGATGAGGTGGCAACGTTTTTATCAGGCTGTACGGATGAGCAGGATCGGATTATCTGCAAAGCCCATGCGGCGGCAAGAGAAGCCATGAAATCCGTAAAACCGGATTTAAAAGTGGGTCTGACGCTTTCGGTTCATGACATTCAGGCAGTGGAAGGCGGAGAGGAGAAAGCTGCCGGGCTGTGGGAAGAAGAGTTTGTTCATTATCTCCCATATATCCGGGAGGATGATTTCTTTGGACTTCAGAACTACACGAGAATGCTGGTTGGCCCGAACGGGGAATTGCCTGTTCCGGAAGGGAATAAGCTCACGCAGATGGACTATGAGTTTTATCCGCAGGCTCTTGAGCATGTGATTCGTACGGTGGCCAAAGATTTGTCAATTCCGATCCTGGTGACAGAAAATGGGGTCGCGACCGATCATGACGATGACCGGATTGAATTTATTCGGACGGCGCTTGCCGGTGTAAAGGCATGCAAACGGGACGGGATATCGGTGATCGGGTATATGTACTGGTCGCTTCTTGATAACTTCGAGTGGCAGATGGGGTATGGAAAGACATTCGGACTGATTCAGGTGGATCGAAAAACACAGAAAAGGATGCCAAAACAAAGCCTGAGTGAAATAAGAAAATTATTTTAAGCGGATATCCGGAAACGTTTCGGTGATTAAAAAATATTGTTGAAAAGCAATTTGGTGATATGTCAAGAGGTGATTCAAAAAAGATTTAGGCTATATC
>JAJPZY010000025.1 GCA_021204085.1 Clostridiales bacterium
TCAACTTATCATAGAAGATCTGATATATTTACAGAAATAAATTCACACACTCGCCAAATTCCGATTTGCCAATTTGCTCTTGTCTACCATAACTAATATACTATATCAGGATGAGAAAAAAAAGAGGTAATGGCATATCCAATTCATGCCAAGGCAAAGTCTGCTTGCGAACGGGTCAGGGCAGTGATAAGATATAGGCTGAAATGATGGAAAGACAGTTTATGAGTGATGGCAGACTGTTTTATATGCAAAACAAATGTTCGATTCCGGGTGGACAGATACACATTGGTCTGCTATAATTTACTGCATCGGATGGTGCCAAAAAGTATGTTTAGTTTTACTACTGCCGCACAACGAGAAAACTCGTTTTCGAGTTTATGGATTTTGGAGGTGATTTTTCACCGATGTTGTTCAAATTGCACAAACCATACGAGCCCACCGGCGACCAGCCGCAGGCCATCGCCGACCTTGTCAAAGGCTTCAAGAAAGGCAACCAATTCCAGACTTTGCTTGGGGTTACGGGTTCCGGGAAGACCTTCACGATGGCGAACGTCATCGAAGCTTTAAACAAGCCGACTTTGGTAATTTCGCACAATAAAACGCTCGCGGCGCAATTATACGGCGAGATGAAGGAGTTCTTCCCCGAGAACGCAGTGGAGTATTTTGTGTCCTACTACGATTATTATCAGCCGGAGGCTTATGTTCCTTCTACGGATACCTACATCGCGAAGGATTCCGCGATCAATGACGAGATCGACAAGCTTCGGCTTTCCGCTACGGCAGCGTTGTCGGAGCGGCAGGATGTGATTATTGTCGCATCCGTGTCCTGCATCTACGGTATCGGCAGCCCGAGCGATTATCAGAATATGATCGTATCGCTTCGTCCCGGCATGGAAAAGGACAGGGATGAGGTGATCCGGCAGCTGATCGATATGCAGTATGACCGGAGTGATATGGAGTTTCACCGGGGAACCTTTCGGGTTCGCGGCGATACGCTGGAGATTTTTCCGGCGGATTATGGTGAGACGGCGGTCCGGGTGGAGTTTTTCGGAGATGAGATCGACCGCATTACAGAGATTGATATTCTGACCGGAGAAATCAAGGCAGAGCTGGAGCACAGTGCGATTTTTCCGGCGTCCCATTATGTGGTTCCTCAGGAGAAGATTAACCGTGCAGCTTCCGCGATCGAGAAGGAGATGGAGGAGCGGGTACGATATTTTAAGGGCGAGGACAAGCTGATTGAGGCGCAGCGGATTGCGGAGCGCACGAATTTTGATGTAGAGATGCTGCGGGAAACCGGATTTTGCAGCGGCATAGAGAATTATTCCAGACATCTGTCCGGCCTGGAGCCGGGGGTGCCGCCTTATACGCTGCTGGATTATTTCCCGGAGGAGTTCCTGATCATTGTGGATGAGTCGCATATCACGATCCCGCAGGTGCGGGGGATGTATGCGGGAGACCGTTCCCGGAAGCAGACGCTGGTGGATTATGGCTTTCGTCTGCCATCGGCGCTGGATAATCGACCGTTGAATTTTGAGGAGTTTGAGAGTCATATTGATCAGATGCTTTTTGTTTCCGCCACACCGAATGTTTATGAGGATGAGCATGAGCTGCTTCGGACGGAGCAGATCATCCGTCCTACCGGGCTGTTGGATCCGAGGATTGACGTTCGGCCGGTGGAGGGGCAGATCGATGACCTGATCGCAGAGGTGAATAAGGAGACGGCCGGCGGTCACAAGGTGTTGATCACCACGCTGACGAAGCGGATGGCGGAGGATCTGACCGATTACATGAGGGAGGTCGGCATCCGTGTGAAATACCTTCATTCGGATATTGATACGCTGGAGCGCGCGGAGATTATCCGAGATCTCCGACTGGATGTGTTTGATGTCCTTGTCGGCATCAATCTGCTCCGGGAGGGGCTGGACATTCCGGAGATTACGCTTGTGGCGATTCTGGATGCGGATAAGGAGGGATTCCTGCGCTCGGAGACCTCCCTGATTCAGACCATCGGGCGCGCGGCCCGAAACAGTGACGGCCATGTGATCATGTATGCCGATACTGTGACGGATTCCATGCGCGTGGCGATTGAGGAGACGGAGCGCCGCCGGAAGATTCAGCAGGAGTACAATGAAGCGCATGGAATTACACCGCAGACGATACAGAAGTCTGTCCGTGATCTGATCAGTATCTCTAAAAAGGTGGCGCAGGAGGAGATGGTGTTTACCGTTGACCCCGAATCCATGAGCCGCAAGGAACTGGAAAAGCAGATCAAAGACATCACGAAGAAGATGGAAAAAGCAGCGGCGGATCTCAATTTCGAGGCGGCAGCGGAATACCGTGACCGTATGATCGAGCTCAAGAATGCACTGCGCGAGATTGAAGAATGAATGATAGAGGTTGTTTTGCGTACTTCCTTAAAAAAGAGTATCTGTAGAAGGAATTTTCATTAACATTTTCAGAAGTTTCGTTATGAAAGAATGAACAGGAAAGAGAGGCCGTCATGGCACAGCAATATATAAAAATACGCGGCGCTGCCGAGCATAATCTTAAGAAAATTGATCTGGACTTGCCGAGAGATCAGTTTATCGTTTTGACCGGTTTGTCCGGTTCCGGAAAGTCATCCCTGGCTTTTGACACGATTTATGCGGAAGGGCAGCGTCGCTACATGGAATCCTTGTCTTCCTATGCCCGTCAGTTCCTGGGGCAGATGGAGAAGCCGAATGTGGAGAAGCTCGAGGGGCTTTCTCCTGCGATTTCTATTGACCAGAAGTCCACGAACCGCAATCCCCGGTCTACCGTCGGTACGGTGACGGAGATTTATGATTATTTTCGACTGCTTTATGCGCGAATCGGTACGCCGCATTGCCCGAAGTGCGGCCGGGAGATTCACAGGCAGAGCGTCGATCAGATGGCAGATCAGATTATGCTGCTGCCGGAGCGAACCCGTGTACAGATTCTGGCACCGGTGGTACGCGGCCGCAAGGGAATGCATCAGAAGCTGTTAGAATCGGCAAAGCGAAGCGGATATGTCCGGGTGCAGATTGACGGCAGCGTTTATGAATTGTCGGAGGAAATCCATCTGGACAAGAATATCAAGCACAACATTGATATTGTCGTTGACCGTCTGGTGATCAAGCCGGACATGGGGCGCCGCAGGCTGGTGGACTCCATCGAGAGTGCATTGAAACTGGCGGATGGCCTGATGACGGTGGATATCATTGGCGGAGAAAGAATCGAGTTTTCTGAGAATTTTGCCTGCCCGGACTGTGGTATCAGTATCGAGGAGATTGAGCCGCGGAGTTTTTCTTTTAATAATCCGTTCGGAGCCTGCCCCGAGTGCGCCGGACTCGGCTTTAAGATGGAGTTTGACGAGGAGCTGATGATCCCGGACAAGAGCCTTTCGATTATGCAGGGGGCAATTCAGGTGCCGGGCTGGCAGTCGGCAAACCAGACGGGGAGTTTTACTCATGCGACGCTGACAGCATTGGCGGAGGAGTATGGTTTTGATCTGACGACGCCGTTTGAGGATTACCCGGAATCCATTCATGGGATTCTGATTCACGGAACTAACGGACATCAGGTGAAGGTCCATTATCGGGGTCAGCGCGGCGTGGGCGTTTACGATATCGCGTTTGAAGGCCTGATCCGCAGTGTGGAGAGGCGTTATCGGGAGATCAGTTCCGAGACGGCCAAGCAGGAGTATGAGACATTTATGCGAATCACTCCCTGTAAGGTTTGCCGGGGACAGCGTCTGAAAAAATCTTCGCTGGCGGTGACGGTTGCCGGAAAGAATATACATGAGGTTACTTCATTGTCCGTGAGAGATCTGTATGATTTTATGAGTGATCTGCCGCTGACGCCGCAGCAGGAGCTGATCGGCGCACAGGTTTTGAAGGAGATCCGCGCCCGAGTCGGGTTTTTAAAGGAAGTAGGACTCGACTATCTGACGCTTGCACGGGCGACAGGCAGCCTTTCCGGCGGGGAAGCGCAGCGGATCCGTCTGGCGACACAGATCGGATCCGGTCTTGTAGGCGTGACTTATATTCTGGATGAGCCGAGTATCGGACTGCACCAGCGCGATAACGACAAGCTGTTGGCTGCCTTGAAGAACCTGAAGGATCTGGGTAATACGCTGATCGTGGTGGAACATGATGAGGAAACCATGCTTGCGGCGGATTATATTGTGGATATCGGCCCCGGCGCCGGGGAGCACGGCGGTGAGGTGGTAGCAGCAGGGACGGCAGAGGATATCATGGCCTGTGAGGAATCCGTTACCGGAGCATACTTAAGCGGACGGATGAAGATCCCGGTGCCGGAGACCCGGAGAAAACCCGCCGGATGGCTTACCGTCCGCGGTGCGGCGGAGAATAATCTGAAAAATATTACCGTTCGGGTGCCTTTGGGTGTGATGACCTGTGTGACCGGCGTATCCGGTTCCGGCAAGAGTTCTCTGGTGAACGAGATTATGTATAAGAACCTGGCGCGGAAGCTGAACCGAGCGCATTGTATTCCGGGGAAACATCGGGGAATGGATGGCCTGGAGCAGTTGGACAAGGTGATCTGCATTGACCAGTCGCCCATCGGACGGACACCGCGGTCTAATCCTGCTACCTACACAGGCGTTTTTGATCAGATCCGCGACCTCTTTGCAGCGACAGCGGATGCAAAGGCGAGAGGCTATAAGAAGGGGCGTTTCAGCTTTAATGTAAAGGGCGGCCGCTGTGAGGCCTGCGCCGGAGACGGCATCTTAAAGATTGAGATGCATTTTCTCCCGGACGTCTATGTTCCCTGTGAGGTCTGCAAGGGAAAGCGATATAATCGGGAGACGCTGGAGGTAAAATATAAGGGAAAAAGTATTTATGATGTTCTGGATATGACGGTGGAGGAAGCGCTTCCTTTCTTTGCCAATATTCCTTCCATCCAGAGAAAAATCCAGACACTGTATGATGTGGGGCTGACCTATATTAAGCTGGGGCAGCCGTCAACGACGCTCTCCGGCGGAGAAGCGCAGCGGATCAAGCTGGCTACGGAGCTTTCACGGCGGAGTACGGGCAGGACGATTTATATTCTTGATGAGCCGACCACCGGCCTGCATTTTGCAGATGTGCATAAATTGATCGAGATTCTGCATCGGCTGGCAGAAGGAGGGAATACTGTTGTAGTGATCGAGCATAATCTTGATGTAATAAAGACTGCCGATTACATTATTGATATGGGGCCGGAAGGCGGCGATGGCGGAGGTACCGTGATTGCGGAGGGAACGCCGGAGGAAGTGGCGGAAAATCCGGTTTCTTTTACAGGTGCGTATATCCGGAAGTACCTTTCATAAAATGTATGGCGATTATTCAGAACCAGGCTCGAAAATGCTGTGCATTTCCTCGCTGTCGCGTTCTCGCCAGATAAATTTGTAAAAAAACAGTTTATGAATGCAAGCATCCGGTACGGTTTTTTTTCAAATTTGCCTGGTTCTGAATAATCGCAAAAAGGACTCCGCATCTGCGGAGTCCTGAAGTTTCGGGGAGTACTTCCCGGATTTGGGGGATCCGGGAAGCTTGAGTTATGAAAAATTGTACTAGCTTCTCAACTAATACATTTTGCAGTATAATCTGGGTTTGTGTCTAAAATGTGATGATTAAATAAATTTTAAATGAAAAAAATGATTAGATTTGATGAAAAATAAAAAAGGGGTTTCAAAAATGCATAAGTTTGTATATAATGAAGATTACTCGAAGTTTGACATTTTTTTATACTTTTATATATAAGGAGAGACATATGAATTCAGATATCGGAATTGATCTGGGGACAGCCAGCATTTTGGTTTATGTTCATGGCAAGGGAGTTGTCTTAAAGGAGCCGTCTGTGGTAGCGTTTGATCGCGACACGAATAAGATAAAAGCGATCGGAGAGGAGGCCCGCCTGATGCTCGGCAGGACTCCGGGCAATATTGTTGCGGTTCGTCCGCTGCGTCAGGGTGTTATCTCGGATTATATGGTAACCGAGAAGATGATGAAGTATTTTATTCAGAAGGCAGTCGGGAAGAAGAGTTTCCGTAAGCCGTTGATCAGTGTGTGTGTGCCCAGCGGAGTAACTGAGGTAGAGAAGAAAGCCGTTGAGGATGCAACTTTCCAGGCCGGAGCACGTGATGTAAAGATTATTGAGGAGCCGATCGCGGCGGCGATTGGCGCAGGGATTGATATCGCAAAGCCCTGCGGCAATATGATTGTCGACATCGGCGGCGGCACTTCGGATATTGCTGTGATTTCTCTGGGAGGTACGGTCGTCAGCACCTCGATCAAGATTGCCGGGGATGATTTTGATGAGGCGATTGTCCGGTACATGAGAAAGAAGCATAATCTTCTGATCGGTGAACGTACCGCAGAGGATATTAAGATAAAGATCGGGACATGCTATCCGCTTCCCGAGCCGATGACCATGGACGTTCGGGGACGTAATCTGGTGACCGGCCTGCCGAAAACGGTTACAGTGTCTTCGGAAGAGACGGAGGAAGCGTTGCGGGAATCTACCCTGCAGATTGTGGATACAGTACACAGTGTTCTGGAGAAGACACCTCCGGAGCTTGCGGCGGATGTATCTGACCGGGGAATCGTTCTTACCGGCGGCGGTGCATTGCTCCGCGGTCTTGAGAGCCTGATTGAAGCGCACACGGGGATCAACACGATGACGGCGGAGGATCCGATGACTTGTGTGGCGATCGGAACCGGTAAGTATGTGGAGTTCCTTTCCGGCAAGCGTGATGAGTAATACAGTGATTTGCTGTGCTGGTATTGTTTAGTATATGACTTGAGAGAGGACAGCCTTTTTGGGCTGTCCTCCTTTACTATGAAAGTGTTCTCGATAAACTGTCAGGCAGGGGTACTTGTATACCTGAAGGATAGGATATCGGAGAACTTTCACGGATAGTCAGGATGCAGGACAGGGAGGAAAAGATGGAGACGGTGACCGGTTATGTACAGCGCATTGTCTATCGCAATGAAGATAACGGATATACAGTTATGCGTGTTTCATCGGATGAGGATGAGATTACCTGTGTGGGTACCTTTCATGTGATCAGTGAAGGGGAGTGCGTTCGGATGGAAGGTGAATATACAATTCATCCGTCCTATGGTCCACAGTTAAAGGTGGGCACGTATCATATTCAGGCGCCGGAGGACATTGTTTCCATGGAGCGTTATCTCGGATCCGGGGCAATCAAGGGGATCGGGCCGGCGCTTGCAGCCAGAATTGTACGGCGTTTTAAAGATGACACATTTCGCATTATTGAGGAGGAACCGGAGCGGCTTGCGGAGGTGAAGGGCATCAGCGAGAAAAAAGCCAGGGAAATTTCCGACCAGGTGATGGAGAAAAAAGAGCTTCGCGAGGCGATGATGTATCTGCAGAATTACGGGATTTCACTGACTCTGGCGGTAAAAATATATCAGACTTACGGGATGGATACCTACCGCATCCTTCAGGAGAATCCGTATAAACTTGCAGACGACGTGGAGGGAGTCGGCTTTAAGATTGCGGACGAGATTGCCCATCGGGTCGGCATTCATATGGACTCGGATTTCCGTATCCGCAGCGGTATTTTATATGTTTTGCTTCAGGCTGCGCAGGAGGGGCATACTTATCTTCCCGCAGATATTCTGACGCAGCGGGCATGCAGTCTGCTCGGTGTGGATCCGTCCGCAGTGGAGAAGCAGTATATGGATCTGGCGATTGATCGGAAGCTGATATTAAAGCAGACGGAGGATCAGATGCAGATTTATGCCTCAACCTATTATTATATGGAGGCAAATGTGGCGGTGATGCTGCGGGAACTGAATGTAAAGTATGATGTTTCGGAGGCACAGGTGGAGCAGCGGATCCGGAAGCTGGAGGAGTTTTCTGAGATCGAGTTGGATGAACTGCAGCGGGTGGCGGTAAAAGAGGCGGTTGTAAACGGACTCCTGGTGATCACGGGAGGTCCGGGTACGGGAAAAACAACGACGATAAATACGATCATTCGTTACTTTGAATCAGAAGGGATGGATATCTGCCTGGCCGCACCTACCGGACGGGCTGCAAAGAGAATGAGTGAAGCTACCGGTTTTGAGGCACGGACCATTCATCGGATGCTGGAGGTATCCGGCGGAGCGGAGGGCAGTGCCGGATTTGACCGCAACGAGCAGAACCCTTTAGAGACGGATGTCATTATTATTGATGAGATGTCTATGGTGGATATTACTCTGATGTATGCGCTTTTGAAAGCAGTCGTTGCCGGCACCAGGCTGATTTTGGTGGGCGATGTGAATCAGCTTCCGAGCGTGGGGCCGGGGCGTGTGCTGCAGGATATTATTGATGCACATGCCTGCAATGTTGTCCGCCTGAATCATATTTTCCGCCAGGCATCGCAGAGTGATATTATTGTCAATGCGCACAAAATCAATCGGGGTGAGGCAGTGGTGCTTGATAATAAGAGTATGGATTTCTTTTTCCTGAAACGAACGGATGCGAATGTGATCATCAGCATCTGTATTCAGCTGATCCGGGAAAAGCTGCCGGGGTTTGTTCATGCGCGTCCGTTCGATATACAGGTTCTGACGCCCATGCGAAAGGGCCTTCTCGGTGTAGAACGGCTGAATAAAATTTTGCAGGAATATCTGAATCCGTCAGCTTCAGATAAGGAGGAGATTCAGCACGGCGAGACAGTTTTTCGTGTCGGAGACAAGGTGATGCAGACAAAGAATGACTATCAGGCCGAGTGGGAAATCGTGAATCGCTACGGGATTCCGATTGAAAAGGGGCTTGGCGTTTTTAACGGAGATATGGGGATTATCCGGGAAATGAATCATTTTGCGGAGACACTGACCGTGGAGTTTGAAGAAGGACGGATGGTGGAGTATTCGGTCAAACAGCTGGAGGATCTGGAATTGGCCTATGCGATTACCATACACAAGGCACAGGGGAGTGAATATCCGGCTGTGATCATTCCGTTGTTGGGCGGTCCGCGGATGCTGATGAATCGCAATCTTTTGTATACGGCAGTGACGAGAGCGCGAAAATGTGTGACGCTGGTCGGTGATGACCATACATTTTTTAATATGATAGAGAATGTCAGTGAGCAGAAGCGCTACAGCGGGCTTCGGGACCGGCTGGAGGAGCTGTGAAATTATTAGGACGAATGTGGCTGCATCGCCCACATCCTGCCCGAACATATATGACATGCTCAGAGAAAAGAAGGAAGATAGAGTGAGCGCGGAGAAAATTCTGGACTATATTTATCCGCCGCGTTGTCCGGTTTGCGACGGGATATCGGCGGCCGGTATCTGTGAATCATGCCGAAAGCGGATTGTTCCGGTTACAGAGTCTTACTGTATGCGCTGCGGGAAGCCGCTGGAGGAGGAACAGGAGGAGTATTGCCGGGATTGCCGGAAACGGAAGCACTATTTTGTGCAGGGAAGGGCGCTTTTTTCTTATCAGGGGCCGATGCGGCAGTCGTTATATCGCTTAAAGTATGCCAACCGCCGGGAGTATGCCGGCGTGTACGGGAGAGAGGCGGCAGGAGTTCTGGGGCGGTGGATTTTTCAAAGCAGGATCACGAAAATCGTCCCGATTCCTTTGCACCCGTCCAGACGGCGGGAGCGCGGATATAATCAGGCTGCTCTGATTGCCCGGGAGATTGGGCGGGTGCTGGATCTGCCTGTGGATGAGAAGCTTTTGTATCGGATCAAAAAGACTGCGCCGCAGAAAGTGCTGACCGGACAGGAGAGAAAGGAGAATCTCGCCGGGGCGTTTGAGGTGAGAGGAGAGATTCGGCGAGGGGAACACATCCTTCTGGTCGACGATATTTATACGACCGGTCACACGGCAGATGCAGCCGCGCTTTGCCTGCGGCGGAAGGCATCCTGCGCAGTATATGTTCTCAGCATTGCGATCGGAGGCTGAAGAAAATGCTTTCCTTATATTCTGAACTGTGCTATACTGAGGGCAATGTAAAATTATAACAGGTAGAAGAAAATGATCAATCAGGACAGGGTTCGCCAGATGAGTCGTCTGGCAATGATGGAATCTGACGTAGGAAAGAATACAATTCGAGTTTACTCATATCGGCGGATAGATTATGTGATCGTGCAGATAGTAAAGGGATTCTTTATGGGCACGGTCTGTTTTGCTGCGTTTATGGTTCTATGGCTCTGTTATATCTGGGATGATCTGAATGTTTATTTTGCAGATGCACAGTATATGGCGTTTTTGGTGAAGGTTTTGACATGGTATGGCAGATTTATGGCTGTTTATCTGATAATTTGTGCAATTGTAGCGGTAGTGCATTTTAACAGGTGCAGGAAAAAGCGAACTCTTTATCTGCGTTATCTGAAGCGTCTGCGCAAATCGTACGCATCGGAAAAGGATGAATGATGCTTTTGGATTGGCAATCGATGCCAGGAGATGGGATTGCGCAGATCAGTCAGGAGGGAACATGGTTCAGCTACTTAAAATAAGAGAGCAGATTTTCCGCTTTGTCGGGCGATTTGAGGTATATGTGATGGCGGGTGTGAGGTTTGTGATCGCATATGCCGCATTTTCTATGATCAATTCCTCGACAGGCTATATGAAAATACTGACGGATTATCCGATTGCCCTGATTCTGGCCTTGCTCTGTTCATTTTTGCCGACGGGAATGATGATGTTTTTCGGCGCAGTGCTGATATTGCTTCAGTTTTATGCTCTGTCCAATATCCTGTGCCTGATCACGGCGATGATATTTGTCATTCTGTTCTGTGTTTATCTGAGATTTTCAGAGCGGAAGGGTCTGTATACTGTTATGACACCGCTGCTTTCCGCGATAGGGATTCCCTATACGATGCCGGTAGCAAGCGGCCTGATGGATGGTCCGTATTCCGTGATCTCCGTAATCTGCGGCGAGGTTGCTTATTTTCTGATGAAACATGTGAGCGAAAGTTCCGCGCTGTTTTCGAGTGTAAATGAAGCCAGCACAAACAGTACGATTGCACTGGCTGCCACGGAAATTCTTATGGATAAGGAGATGTATCTTTATCTTGCCGCATTCGCGATAGCGGCGATTGCTGTTTATTGCGTACGAAAACTGCCGGTGGATCAGTCCTATCTGGCGTCTGTTGTCGTCGGTATCGTTGTGCAGCTTGTCCTTATCGGCGGCGGGGAGGTATACCTCGGCAATTCCGAGGCGGTTCCCCGGATTGTGATCGGCTGTGTGGTATCACTGGCAATCATGCTGGTGATCGCTTTTATGACGCACAGTCTTGATTATTCGAGAGTGGAGCGGGTTCAGTTTGAAGATGATGAGTATTATTACTATGTCAAGGCAGTGCCGAAAGCATTTGTTTTGCCGGAGGACAAGCAGGTAAAGCATATTCACAGAAAAAAAACCCGGGGAAAAAAGAATACGAAAGGGAAAAAGCCGAATGCGGAAACAGAATCCGAACAGGAGGACAGCCTGGAGGAGCAGGTGAAGCGTGAATTCGGCGAACAGTAATTTCACTTTAATCATTTAATTTACAGAAAGGAACTATGGCAATGAGGGAGATGGCAGCGAGCCTGTACGCGGTTATGGACAAGTATTTTTCCTGGCTTAATCTGCCCCGGTCGATCAGTGTCGCGGATGTTGTAGAGATTATTATTATTGCCTTTATGATATATAATATTCTGGCGTGGATTAAAAATACCCGTGCGTGGTCACTGCTTCGCGGTATCATTGTCATTTTGATTTTCCTTTTGCTGATGGCGGTTTTCCAGTTGAATGTGATTTTGTGGCTTGCGGCCAGGATGGCCAATGTTGCTGTGATCGCGCTGGTCATTATCTTCCAGCCGGAGCTTCGAAATGCTCTGGAGAGTCTCGGCAGAAGGGGATTTTTCGGGAGATTGTTTGATTTTAATTTCAGCAGAGATTCTTCTATGCGTTTTTCGGAAAAGACGATTTCCGAACTGGTGACGGCATCATATGAGATGGGGCGTGCAAAAACAGGCGCTTTGATTGTTCTGGAGAGAAGAGTGCAGCTGGATGAGTATATCCATACCGGGATTCAGTTGGATTCGATGGTGTCCAGCCAGCTGATGATCAATATATTTGAACATAACACGCCGCTTCACGACGGAGCGGTTATTATGCGCGGAGATCGGATTGTCTCTGCTACCTGCTATCTTCCTCTGTCCAATGATATGGGGCTGAGCAAGGAGCTGGGCACCAGGCATCGTGCGGCATTGGGAATCAGTGAAGTCAGCGATTCCATTACCATCGTTGTATCCGAGGAAACCGGATCGGTTTCCATTGCGCTGGAGGGCACATTATACCGCAATGTAGACGCTGATTTTTTGAAGAACAAGCTACTGTTTGCGGCCAGACTGAATGTGGAGCAGACAGAGTCTTTTTGGCAGAAAGCAAAGAAAAAACTGACAGGAGGGTGAGATATGCTGAAGAAGCTGACCGGATTGATTACAAACAATTTCGGACTGAAGATTCTCGGCATCATATTTGCAATCGCCCTCTGGCTGGTGGTTGTGAATGTGGAGGATCCGGATAAGTCGGTGACCTTTTCCATTCCCGTGGATGTGGTAAACACAGAGTATCTGACGGATATCGGAAAGACATATGAAATTCTGGACGATACGAATACGATTTCTTTTACGGTGACCGGCCAGAGATCTGTTGTTGAGACTTTATCCGCATCGGATTTTAAGGCGGTAGCCAATATTGAAAATATTGATGATTCCATGTCCATGGTGCCGATCGTGGTCACCGCGACAAGTTACAGCAGCCAGCTGGAGATTACAAAGAGAAATTCATACCTGCTATTGAATGTAGAGAATTCTGTTTCCGACAATTATGAGATTTCGGTGGTTACAGAGGGGGATCTGACAGAGGGGTGTTATGTTGCTTCCGCAGAGGCAGAACCGCAGACGGTAAATGTTACCGGGCCGGAATCCGTGATGGCAACGATTGTTTCCGCACAGGTTTTGGTGGATGTGAGCGGTGCAACCGACTCTTTGTCTTCTACGGAGGAGATTATTCTTTTGGATGAGGATGGCAATGAAGTATCACAGGATCGGCTTACATTGGATGAGACCAGTGCAGTTGCAACTGTGAATATCCGGATGAAAAAGGAAGTAAGCCTTACCTTTAGTATGACTGGAGATCTCGAAGATGGCTATCGGTATAATAATGAGCTTGAGAGTGAAGTGGAATCGATCACACTGGTCGGTAGCTGGGAAGTGCTGAATGCATTGGATGAGCTGGAGATATCATCTTCCCAGTTAAGCGTAGAAGGTGCGACGGAGACAATTACCACAGTGATTCATCTGCCGGATTATCTGCCGGACGGCGTATCTCTCGCTTCGGGTGAAGAGGAAGATATTACGGTGAAGATTGTCATTGAAGCGCAGACTTCCGTGGAGGTAGAAGTGCCGGTATCAAATCTCACATATTCGGGGCTTGCGGATGGACTGGAACTGAGTTATAACAATGATACCGTGACAGTGACGATTACCGGATTCGAGGAGGATCTGACAGACATAAACGGAAAAAATCTGACCGGCACGCTGGATGTTTCGAATCTGGAAGAAGCGGGCACATATAATGTGGCGGTACAGCTGGATGGGACGTACAGTGATAATTCGGAGGCGGCTGTATCAGTGACAATTACAGATACATCTGCGGATGAGGAGACAGAAAGCAGTGCATCCGGCGCTTCCGGCTCGGATGAAGATACGGCAGATGGGAGTAATTTGGAGGAATAGTGTAGATGGTTAAGGAGAAGGTTATTATAAAAAATCCGGCGGGATTACATCTTCGTCCTGCCGGGAACTTAAGTAACCTGGCAGCGACATTTACATCTTCCATTACAATGCGCAGGGGAAGCAGAACGGCTGATGCCAAAAGTCTGCTGGCAATTCTGGGAGCATGTGTCAGGTCGGGAGATGAGCTGGAATTTGTGTGCGAGGGTGAAGATGAGGAAGCCGCTCTGGCTGCGGTGATTGCATTGATAAGAAACTTGTAAGAGAGGACAAAGCAATATGGACCATTTAGATGAATTGGAAGCCGAAGCAATATACATTATGCGGGAAGTGGCAGCAGAATGTGAGAATCCGGTGATGCTCTATTCCATAGGCAAGGATTCTTCTGTTATGCTGCATCTTGCATTGAAAGCATTTTATCCGGAAAAACCGCCGTTTCCGTTTCTCCATGTGAACACTACATGGAAGTTTAAGGAGATGATTTCCTTCCGCGATAATGTGGCAAAAAAATATGGGATTGAGATGTTGGAGTATATCAATGAAGACGGCGTCCGGCAGGGAATCAATCCTTTTGACCACGGTGCGGCGTACACGGATATTATGAAGACGCAGGCATTGAAGCAGGCGTTGAATAAGTACGGGTTTACCGCAGCTTTCGGCGGCAGCCGCCGTGATGAGGAAAAAAGCCGTGCCAAGGAACGGATCTTTTCCTTCCGTAATTCGGAGCATGCATGGGATCCCAAGAACCAGCGCCCGGAGATGTGGAAGTTGTTTAATACAGAGATCAACAAAGGGGAGAGCATCCGTGTGTTCCCTATTTCAAACTGGACAGAAAAAGATATCTGGCAGTATATTAAGCGGGAAAATATTGATATCGTACCTCTTTATTTTGCGGCAGTCCGGCCGGTTGTGGAGCGTGACGGCAACCTGATCATGGTGGATGATGATCGAATGAGGCTTCTCCCCGGAGAAAAACCCATGATGAAAAAAGTACGTTTCCGTACGCTGGGATGTTATCCTCTTTCCGGCGGCGTCGAGTCAGAGGCGGATACGCTGGATAAGATTATTCAGGAGACGCTGAGCGCCGTGTCATCAGAGAGGACCAGCCGTGTCATTGATAAAGACGGCGGAGCGGCCAGCATGGAGAAGCGGAAAAGGGAGGGTTATTTCTGATGGATGCATTGCTGAAATTTATTACCTGCGGGAGTGTGGATGACGGAAAATCCACCCTGATCGGACATATGCTTTATGATGCGAAGCTGATTTTTGCAGATCAGGAGCGCGCGCTGGAATTGGAGTCAAAGGTCGGTTCCAGAGGCGGAGAGATTGATTACAGCCTTTTACTCGACGGTCTGATGGCGGAGCGCGAGCAGGGAATTACGATTGATGTGGCTTATCGCTATTTCACCACAGAAAACCGCTCGTTTATTGTAGCGGATACGCCCGGACATGAAGAGTATACCAGGAATATGGCAGTCGGCGCTTCCTTTGCGGATCTGGCCGTGATTCTTGTGGATGCAAGCCAGGGCGTTCTGACACAGACCCGGAGACATACGCGGATCTGTTCGCTGATGGGAATCAAGCATTTTGTCTTTGCTATTAACAAGATGGATCTGATCAATTATGAAAAGCGCAAATATGATAAGATCTGTAAGAACATAAATGTCCTTCTGGCGGAATTTGAGTATAAAACGGTTGCAATGATACCTGTATCCGCGACGGAGGGTGATAATATCACCAGCCGCTCCGGCCGGATGCCGTGGTATCAGGGCAAGCCGCTTCTCGCTTATCTGGAAACGATCGATGTAAAGCAGGATCCTGCAGAGACTGGTTTTACCATGCCGGTGCAGCGTGTCTGCCGGCCCAATCATACGTTCCGCGGATTTCAGGGGCAGATCGAAAGCGGACAGGTAAGTGTGGGCGATACGCTGAAGGTTCTGCCAAGCGGTGAGACGGCTCATGTTGCTACGATTCATCAGGGAATGGATGAGGTTCAGACCAGTTCGGTCGGACGGGCAGTTACGATTCAGCTTGATAAAGAAATCGATATTTCCCGCGGCTGCGTTCTTGTCAAAGGCGCGGATGAATATGTGAATACACTTTTTGCGGCTATCATTCTCTGGATGGATGATGATAAGCTGGTAGAAGGAAAAAATTATCTGCTGAAGATCGGTACGCAGAAGGTTTCCGCTACAGTGATGAATATCAAATACAAGATCGATGTCAATACCGGAGAGGAAGTATATGCGGACGCTATTTATAAGAATGAAATCGCCCGCTGTGAGATTGCGGTAGCGTCAAAGATTGTTTTTGATAAATTTGAAAAGAACAACGCGCTCGGTTCCCTGATCCTGATTGACCGGATTTCCCATATGACATCCGCCTGCGGAGTTGTGGAGCATTCCTTAAACCGCGGAGACAACCTGACATGGCATGATATGGACATTACCAGAGAGTTCCGGGAAAATCTTCTGGGACAGACAGCAAAGACAATCTGGTTTACCGGCTTATCCGGTTCCGGAAAATCTTCTCTGGCGAATGAGCTTGAGAAGCGGCTGGCGGCCATGGGAAAACATACCATGCTTCTGGATGGAGATAATGTCCGAATGGGATTGAATAAAAATCTTGGTTTCCGTGAGCATGACCGTATTGAGAACATCCGCCGGATTGCGGAGGTGGCGAAATTGATGAACGATGCGGGCCTGATTGTTCTTACGTCCTTTATTTCTCCCTTTGTTCATGATCGGAGAAGGGCGAGAGAAATCATCGGAGACGCATTTGTTGAGGTGTATGTTAGCACACCGTTGGAAGAGTGCGAGCGGCGCGATGTCAAGGGACTTTATAAAAAAGCCCGCAGCGGAGAGCTGGATAATTTCACCGGTATCTCCAGCCCGTATGAGGCGCCGGAAAATCCGGATGCAGTGATCGACACTAGTGAAGGGACGCTTGACGAGTGTGTGGAGCGCCTGCTGGAGCAGCTGCAGGGAATCCTGTAAGGAGCGGCTCTGTCGGTAAATGGCAGGAAATTCATAAGTGAGCATTTTGGTGTATGAGGAAATAATAAGATGGGAAGATATTTTGGTACAGATGGTTTCCGCGGGGAAGCCAACAAAACCCTGACGGTTGAACATGCTTACAGGGTAGGCCGATTCCTCGGCTGGTATTATCATGAATTGAATGGGAGCCGGCCGAAGATTGTGATCGGGAAGGATACCCGCAGATCCAGCTATATGTTTGAGTATTCGCTGGTAGCGGGTCTGACCGCCTCGGGAGCGGATGCTTACCTGCTCCATGTTACGCCGACGCCGTCGGTGTCCTATGTGGTCCGGACAGAAGATTTTGACTGCGGAATCATGATTTCCGCGAGTCATAATCCGTATTATGACAATGGGATAAAGCTGATCAACAGCCGCGGAGAGAAGATGGATGAGACTACCATCTCTTATATAGAGGATTATATTGACGGGCATGTCAATCTTTTCGGGGAGGAACTGGAGGAAATTCCGTTTGCCACGAGGGATTCGATCGGCTGCACGGTAGATTATGCGGCAGGGAGAAACCGCTATGTCGGATATCTGATCTCCCTTGCGGTACATTCTTTTCGGGGAATGCGTATCGGTCTGGACTGTGCAAACGGCAGTGCATGGATGATCGCGAAAAACGTCTTCGACGCACTGGGAGCAAAGACCTATGTGATCAATGCGGAGCCCAACGGTATGAACATCAACAACAATGCGGGTTCTATCCATATCGAAGTGTTGCAGCAGTTCGTAAAGGATAAGCATCTGGATGCCGGCTTTGCTTACGACGGAGATACGGATCGTTGTATCGCCGTGGATGACCTGGGGCGTGTGGTTAATGGCGATCTGATTCTCTATGTTTACGGAAGATATATGAAGGAGCGGGGCAAACTCTTAAATAATACCGTTGTCACTACAGTCATGTCGAACTTTGGTCTTTACAAGGCTTTCGATGATGCCGGGATCAGCTATGAGAAGACTGCGGTTGGCGACAAATACGTCTATGAGTGTATGCAGAAAAACGGGCATCGAATCGGCGGAGAGCAATCCGGTCATATTATATTCAGCAAATATGCCACAACGGGCGACGGGATCCTGACTTCTTTAAAGATCATGCAGGTTATGCTTGCCAAAAAGATGCCGTTGTCCAAGCTGGTAGAACCGGTAAAGATTTATCCGCAGGTACTCAAAAATATTCGCGTAAAAAGTAAGCCGGAGGCACAGAATGATCCGGATGTATGTGCAGCTGTCGCACAGGTAGAAAGCCTTCTCGGAGACACCGGGCGTATCCTGGTCCGTGAGAGCGGCACAGAACCCGTTATCCGCGTCATGGTCGAAGCCGAGACAGAGGAAATCTGCGAGCGCTATGTCAATCAGGTCCTGGCCGTCATCCGCGGCAGGGGTCACGAAGCGTAAAAGCGCAGACGAACCGATTAACAGACTGAGATTGATCAGATTTATTTGTAATTATTTTCGCAACGTAAATGGAGTTTGCACAACTCCTCAAAAACATAAAGCTCAGTGCGAAGAGAAAAAATTCATAAGCGATGCCGTTCACAGGCTCGCGTTGAATTCTTTTCTCTTCACACTGTAAATAATATATAGGGGAGTTGTGCAAACTCCCTAAACGAAAAGAAAGAGGTGAGTCGTATGGTAGAATTAGACCAGTTCAAGTCCGTCTTGAACGCATATCGACACCCGCTGCAGGAAGTAAGGGATTCACTTTAACCTCGCGGACAAAGAGCAGAGGATAAAGGAACTTGAGCGGGAAATGGAGGCGCCGGATTTCTGGAATGATCCGGAGCGTTCCCAGCAAATGATGAAAGAACTGAAAAGTAAAAAAGATGACGTTCAGGTTTATGACAGTCTTGTCTCCATGATGGAGGACATCGAGGTCATGATTGAGATGGGATACGAGGAGGATGATGCTTCCGTAATCCCGGAGATCGACGAGATGCTGGAGGAGTTTAAAAACACCTTTGAGGGGATTCGTATGAAAACGCTGCTGTCCGGAGAGTTTGATTCGAAGAACGCGATCGTGACTCTTCACGCGGGCGCCGGCGGGACAGAATCCTGTGACTGGGTGAGTATGCTTTACCGTATGTATACCCGGTGGGCCGCCGCAAAAGGATATGATCTGGAAGTGCTGGATTATCTGGACGGCGATGAAGCCGGCATTAAGTCCGTGACCTTTCAGGTTAACGGCGAAAATGCATACGGATATCTGAAGTCTGAAAAAGGTGTTCACCGGCTGGTACGGATTTCTCCGTTTAATGCGGCTGGAAAGCGGCAGACTTCCTTCGCTTCCTGTGATGTGATGCCGGAGCTGGAGGAGGATCTCGAGGTGGAGATCAATGAGGAGGATTTGCGGATTGATACGTACCGTTCCAGCGGTGCCGGCGGACAGCATATCAATAAGACATCATCCGCAATCCGAATTACCCATTTGCCCACCGGTATTGTGGTGCAGTGCCAGAATGAGCGTTCCCAGCATATGAATAAGGACAAGGCCATGCAGATGCTGAAGTCCAAGCTGTACCTGTTAAAACAGCAGGAGAATAAAGAGCGCGTGGATGATATCCGCGGAGACCTGACAGAGATTGGCTGGGGCAATCAGATCCGTTCTTATGTAATGCAGCCGTACAAGATGGTCAAGGATTTAAGGACGAATGAGGAAACCGGCAATGTGGACAGCGTGATGGACGGTAATCTGGATCCGTTTATGAACGCATATCTGAAGTGGATTGCGTTGAAAGGGTAACACTTTCATAGTAAAAAACAGTTGCGCGAGTGCTTCGCTTGTGTTAAGATATCTTTGCTGCGAGAACAAATGTATCTACAGGAAAAACACAGGGGGCAGAAATGGCGGAAAAAACAAAATATTTTGTCCTGAAACAGAAAGCTGTTCCGGAGGTACTGCTGAAAGTTGTGGAAGCAAAGCGCCTGATTGATTCCGGTAAAATGGGATCGGTTCAGGAGGCGACCGATGCGGTTGGGATCAGCCGCAGTTCCTTTTACAAGTACAAGGATGATATTTTCCCGTTTCATGATAACGCGAAGGGGAGAACGATCACCCTCATGGTACAGTTGGATGACGAGCCGGGATTGCTTTCGCTGGTCCTTGGGATTGTAGCTGATTATCATGCTAATATTCTGACGATTCATCAGAGTATTCCGGTAAACGGAGTAGCCTCACTGACATTGAGTGTGGAGGTCTTGAATGATACGGGCGATGTTTCGCGGATGGCAGAGACGATCGAGGAGCAGCAGGGAATCCATTATCTTAAAATATTAGCAAGGGAGTAAATCGTGGTTAAGATTGCAGTTTTGGGATACGGCACTATCGGTTCCGGTGTCGTGGAAGTATTGGAAACAAACAGAGATATAATCGCAAAGAGAGCCGGTGAGGAGATTTCGGTAAAATATATTCTGGATCTCCGTGATTTCCCGGGTGATCCGCACGAGGAGCTGGTGGTTCATGATTATAAGATGATCCGCAATGATCCGGAGGTGGATATCGTTGTAGAAGCCATGGGCGGCGTGGAGCCCGCGTTTACATTTGCGAAGCAGGCTATCCTGGCGGGCAAGCATTTTGCCACTTCAAACAAGGCGCTGATCGCAAAGCACGGCGCGGAACTGATCGCAATGGCACAGGAGCGCAGCCTGAACTGTTTATATGAAGCCAGCGTAGGCGGCGGCATCCCGATCATCCGTCCGCTGAACAGCTGCCTCACGGCAGATGTCATTGAGGAGATCTCCGGTATCTTAAACGGGACGACCAATTATATGATGACGAAGATGTCAGAGGAAGGCTCTGATTTTGATGATGTCTTAAAAGATGCTCAGAAAAAAGGCTTTGCGGAGGCGGATCCCACGGCGGATATTGAAGGTTATGATGCCTGCCGGAAGATTGCCATATTGACGTCTCTGGTCTGCGCTAGACAGGTGGATTTCGAGGATATCCACACGGAAGGCATTACAAAGATTACGGCGGCAGATATCCGTTATGCAAAAGCCATGGGAAAGCGAATCAAACTCCTTGGCTGCAGTTACAGGATCGGAGATCAGTACTGTGCGATCGTAGCGCCCTATCTGTTGGATGAGGGCAATCCGCTTTTCGGAGTCAACGGCGTCTTCAATGCCATTTTTGTAAGAGGCAATATGCTGGGCGACGCCATGTTTTACGGAAGCGGCGCGGGGAAGCTGCCGACAGCCAGCGCGGTGGTTGGTGATATTGTGGATATCGTGCGGCATAAGCATGTAAGTATCACCATGGAATGGAAGCCGGATAAGGTAGAACTGGCGGACTATCGGAATCTTAGGAATCGTTATTTTGTCCGTACAACGGCGGATGCAGCTGCAATCGAAGCGGCATTCGGGGAAGTCTCTTATGTGCAGGCGGAAGGCATGGACGATGAGCTCGCTTTTCTCACGGAAGAGATGGACGGCTATGCTTATGAGGCGGCAGCCGGTAAGCTGGATGGGATCCTGCAGTGTATCCGTGTACGGTAGATACAGCGTAAAATCGAGCAGAGAGCCGTAGTGATGCAGTCTGTGCGGGTTTATTGTTTTATGTAGTGGCAATCGGAATCATTGAGGAAAGAATATATAAAAAGCGTTGATGGTAAAATTCATCAGCGCTTTTTTTTAGAATCTTTCATTATAACATCAAGTTCTACGTGCAATATTATCAGGGAATATCTGTTTTAAAAATCAATGGTATCGATTACTTTCGGAATAATAAGATCCATTGTTGCTTTCCGTGTTTGGCGTTTGCTCCGGCAGCAGTTCCAGATAGAAACATGCCTGAGTCTGGTTCACATATGGGATAATCCACAGCAGCGCGATACAGAGACTGAGGACGGAAAACAGAATCCAGCCGATGAAGGAGAGCGCCAGGATAAAATAGCGCCCCTTTCGTCTTTTCATCATCTGACGGCTTTTCCGAATCGCGTCCATAACACGAATGTCACTGTCCTCCAGAAGAATGTATGTGGTCATAGCCCAGGACAGGACAATCACGATCAGGACGATCAGTCCGATGATCAGCAGCGCGATACCCAGAATGCCAAGCGCCAGAGCCGTTGCAGTTTCGGAACCGATAACGAGGGGCATAACACAGAGGTATCCCGGCATCAGGCAGACGATTGAGAGGAGCATGGACAAAAGCCCATAGCCGATATATCGGTCCGGACGGATTTTGAACGCATAGAACAGCTCGCGGAATTGAGTTTTCTGTCCGCGTGCGATCTGCAGGTGAATGTGGCAGATACCGGTGCTTAAGAGGGAGGAAAGCAGTGATACGATCACTGATCCGATGCCGCCCAGAAGCACCCGGGAGCTGACTCCGTAATAGAGACCCTGTTGCGCCATACTGTCAAACGGAAGATTCAGAAGGAACGTTACCAGTAAGGTAATGATCAGCGCTCCGATAACGGTTCCGTAGTGTCCGAGCATATTTTGTCTTGCGCAGGCTTTAATCTGCGCGTTTGTTTTATTCATAAATAATCACTCCGAATTGTGTTTCTTAAATTTTCACAGGTAAATAAAGCAGAAAGCGGGAGAGGGTTCTCCCCGGTTTGATTACAGTGTCTCTCCGGTATTCATGTCAATCCCGTAGTTCTGTTCCGTGTCGATACCGAAGTCCTCATCCAGGTCAATCCCGTAATCTTCTTCCAAATCGATGCCGTAATTCTGTTCAATCGTATACAGATACGCTTTATAATAGTTCATCAGGCTGCCATACTGATTGATCACAGTAATCATGCTGACGGCAGTCACAACTACGCTGATGATGACCGCAATAATACTGAGACGCAGCGCAAACCTTGCCTGCCGCTCCGGCCTGGGATTGGTTCCTTTGGAGAGCACGGCAAATAAAATGCCGAGAGAGGCAAAAATAAGGGAGATAATTCCTGAAATGGAAGTCACGATTCCGATGATCGCGCAGGCGAGGGCAGCCATAGCCATCGTTGAAGCTGCCTGCCGCGGCGGCCGGGTAAACTGATTTTCCGGATCACCGTAACGGTTTTCGTTTGGGTTATACATCATTCAAACACCTCTTTTTTGCACATTTTATCATTTACAAATAAAAAGTCAATATCAGGCGCTGCGGTGACGGAAATTTTACAGATTGTTCATCTGTTCTATATAATGAAGAAAAAGGCGAACAAAAATGGTGTCGGTTACCGGTTGTTATCCTGCTTTTCCGGCTGGTTGCCGGAAATATAGTCCTGTACGAATTCAACAAATTTCTTTGCCATCGGCGAGAGGCTCTCGTTCTTGCGGTAGCACAAGTCAACGGAAACCGTTGTCCGCGGAAGAAGCCGGGCGGTAGCGAACGGTGCCTGCTCCGGAAAATTGCCGTCCTCGGGCCGTACGGTTGCGTATTCTGTGACGAGGGCTATGCCCATTCCTTTGGTGACCAGGTCAAGGACACTGTCTACGCGGTGACAGAGAAAGGCGATATTCGGAGAAAAGCCAACGCGGTGGCAGGTCCTTAAGATCAGCTGGTGAAGCGTATTGTTTTCCGCCAGCGCGATAAATGTCTCGTTTTGGAGCTGCTCCAGATGCAGCTCTTTTTTGTCCGCGAGCGGATGGCTTCGCGGAAGAATGCAGACCAGAGAGTCGTCGAGGTAGTGAACGTGTTCAAAATCCGCAGGAAGCGGATTGTGCTCCGGAAGATGGGCAAAAATAACGTCACATTGCCGGTTGTGAAGGTGGGAGGCCAGGTCGCTCGGATCTCCCTCGAACATCTGGACCATGCTGTCCGGATAGCGTTTTTTGAAGTCTGCAACCAGATTGGTAATACCGTACTTGGCAGTGGCAGAGATGGTGCCGATTGTGATGCGTCCGCGTGTAGACTCCTGCTCCGTTTGCAGCG
>JAJPZY010000148.1 GCA_021204085.1 Clostridiales bacterium
AGGGTAAGTGCATAACCATCGTTTTTCATTGGCTATGCACTTATTATACGAGGAAGAAAGCGCATGAGAGAACTGAATAACACCAAAATCATTGCCGTAGACCACGGCTACGGCAACATCAAGACCGCCAACACCGTCACGCCAACAGGGATCACTGCTTATGAGACAGAGCCGATCTTTTCCGGTAGCATCCTTGAGTATAACGGCATGTATTACCGCGTCGGAGAAGGTCACAAGGAATTTATCGCAGATAAGGCGATGGATGAGGACTACTATCTCCTGACCCTGATGGCAGTTGCAAGGGAGCTGAATATCTGCGGCATCCGAACCGCCAATGTCCATCTCGCTGCCGGGCTGCCGCTGACATGGATTCGGAAACAGCGAGAGGAATTCCGGGGTTACCTGCTCCGAAATCCGGATGTAGAGTATCGCTTCAATGGGAAGGAATACCTTGCCTATGCCAGCCTGCGCAGGAAGGAGCAGCCATGAGTCAGAACCATATCCGGAGTACCAATCTCCGTTTCAATCTGGATAAAGATATGCAGCGCAAGAGGCAGGGATTTCTCCCTGCCTCAAGGCGCTATTCGAGCGACAAAAACAGAAGCTTTCCGGCGCTCCTGCCAGCTCAAAAAGGTCCACCGGACCTTTTCTACGCATCCGTGAGGAAAGGAGTCGATGCGACAGGATTTGAACCTGCGGTCTACGCTCCGCTTCGGTCGGCTCAAAGCCGACGTCCACTGGACGTCGTGAGCCCTCTGCGTCCCGAACGGTTGTTCGCATGAATTAAACTCATTTAAGCAACACTTTCAGGCATTATTTGCTGTTATTTCGTACCTGTTGACAAGAGATTCCGTCACGAAAACAATAAAATTTTCGTGATAAATTCATAATTCGTGACAGAATTCGTGACGATTTTAAGCACCGTCAATGCTATATTTTTATCTTCTTACGCTTTGACAATGCAATGGGTGAGTACGTTAACTTTTTCATATTTTCAACAATTCTTCTTCTACTTCCTCTTCAGTATAATAGCCCTGCTCCTGCACGGATTTTTCAGCGACTTCCATCTTTTCCATAAAAGTCCTAAAAGCACTGGTTTTCCTGCTTCTCTCCTCTGAAGACAGAAGCTGTTCCACAAAATTCTCTACTTTTCTATAAGAATCTCCCGGAAGTAAATTGATTTTTCTTGTCAGTTCCGCTGTGATCACAGTATTGCCTCCTTTTATTTTTCATTAGCACACGACTACCGTTTTCGTCATGGAATATACAGCTCTTTTAATGACTTCATATTAACATAAAAGCAGCGAAAAAGCTACAATATTATGGTCAATGACTTTAAACTTAAAATTGATTTAAAGAAACTAGACTTATGTAACTCTATATCAGGAAAACGATCTTTTCCACAGAGCGTTTACCAGTATCAAATGGAAAAAACAGAAAGAAGCTTATGAATTGGGGTACAGTGCGGAATTGACGCTCTGGAATACGGCGAACCGGTTTCTCCATAACATGATGGAGTTCTATGAATCCACAGGCTATATCTATTTTGAAGAAAATACAACCGCCACAACAGAACAGCTCCGCTCTGTATATCTCAGATGGTGCAGGGATAATGTTGAAAAGCCGCTTGCAGAAAAAACCTTCACGCGAGTGATAAAAAAGGATGCGGATCGTCTGGGAATACGATATGACAAAAATCTGAATATCGGAGGCGGTAAACGTGCCCGCGGATATCATGGAATCCATGTGATGGTAAGGACAGATGATGTTAGAAAATAGCAGTGGTTCACTGACACGCTGGTGGTGGACATTTTGTCCACCTACCACTGACTGTAACAAGAAAAATATAGGCTTGACCATTTTGGGCAGGCCTATAATGAAAGCATTTAGGCGGATAGGCGTTTGAAATCGGAGTTACTTCTTATACATAGAAGAACTCTTATATTTTTGTTTTTTACAATTAATATAAAAAATAAATGCCTAAGTGCCTAAATGCTGAATTTACAAGGGAAAAGAAGGTTTTTAAATGCCGATCATACGCCTAAGATGCGCCGACAGATACGCCTATAAAAACACGTTAGCAATATTTTTGCGGGCATATAGGCGCCTGAACCGGGCAGGAAAGACACAATCGCGGCAGATTATAAAATCTCCTGCGCCTATAGAACCATTGATAAATCATACCGCTCCATCACCTGACAAACTGCCGCGGATATTCTATTTTTACGGAGGTAATTATGCAAACACAACCAGTAAAAGAAGCAACAGATAAATATGAACCCGGCGGAAACTTCAAAACAGTCATCGGCAAGACGACGTATGAAGTATCCGTCTTTTTTAATAAGGCTAGCAAGGTCAGTCTGGAGGACAAGATAAAACGGCTGATCCGGCAGGATGTAAAAAACGGAGACTTTTGAGTCTCCGTTTTTGTTACAGTCGATTGCTTTTTCGCATTAATGGCAGGGATTGCAATTCAGCATTGATCCAGATAAACATGTTATACATTTTCCTATCTGATTCCATCAAATCTGTTATGAGCCTATTATAGTTCAAACAGATATTCTTATCAAGAATAACCAGAAATAGAAACTAAGTATTTGCCGTTGCTTCTACTACGATATAAAATAGAAGCATCGAGGGAGGTGAGCAGCCATGCCGGAAGCGAATAATGAGGCTCAGTGCTTTTATGAAAACCTCAGGGACATTGGATTTGGAGAAGAAATGATTTCCCGCTGTGTCCTGTTACGGAAAGAGAGCCGAGATAGAGAGTTATTGTTACTACTGCAAAACAGCCGCAGGGATTTGCTGAACTGCATTCATATAGAGCAGAAAAAGCTGGACTGTCTGGACTATCTCGTAAACAGGCTGAATAAAAAGGAGGCGAGGCGATATTGAAAATAAAGAGGGAATGTATGAAGCGAATGATTCCATTATTTCTTTTGACCTGCATGATTGCCTTGCTGGCGGCCTGCGGCTCTGACAGTGCAGAATCATCGTCTGATTCCGAAATCAGTGATATTTCGGACACAGATTTTTAATCAGAAACAGAGAGCAAAACCGAGGAAGCAGATACATCAAAAGAAAATGGAGAGGGAGTGACTGATTCCGACAGCATATCTTCTGCTGACAGCAACATTCTGGTTGCCTATTTTTCTTGCACCGGAACAACGGAACAGATTGCCCGGTGGATCATCGGGGAAACGGGTGCGGATGGTTATGAAATTGTAGCAGAGGATCCTTATACGGAGGAAGATCTGGCATATAATACCGGTGGGCGCGCCGATCAGGAGCAGGCCGATGATTCCGCCCGGCCTGCGATTGCCGGCAGTGTGGAGAATATAGAACAGTATGATGTGATCTTCCTCGGATATCCCATCTGGCATGGACAGGCGCCAAGAATTATCAGCACATTTTTGGAGAGTTATGATTTTTCTGATGTAACAATCATCCCATTCTGCACTTCTCACAGCAGCGGCATTGGTTCCAGCGCTGAGAACCTGCACAGTCTCTGTGCGGATACCGTTACATGGATGGATGGACAGCGGTTTTCCGGGGATTCATCGGAAAATGATGTGATTGTATGGATAGACAGTTTGGAATTACCAGAAAGTGAGACGCAGACTGTGGGTGAATTTGATTTGGAGACAAAGACTGTGTTGCTTAACAGCGGCTATGAGATGCCAATCATGGGCCTTGGTACATACAGCCTGACGGATGAGGAATGTGCAGTTTCCATTGCCGCGTTGCTGGAAGCAGGAGGCAGGCTGATTGACACCGCTTATATATACGGCAACGAGGCTGCTGTTGGCCAGGCGATCCGGGATTCGGATGTGCCGCGGGAAGAAATATTCGTGATTACCAAACTTTATCCCAATCAGTTTGACCATGCAGCAGAAGCTATTGATGAAGCATTAGAAAAAATGGGGTTGGACTACATCGACATGATTCTCCTGCATCATCCGGGAGACGGTGATGTAGAAGCATACCTGGCACTGGAGCAGGCTGTGGCTGACGGCAAAGTCCATTCGATTGGCCTGTCCAACTGGTATGTGGAGGAACTGGAAGAGTTTCTGCCGCAGGTAAACATTACCCCAGCACTGGTGCAAAATGAAATCCATCCGTATTATCAAGAGAACGATGTAATTCCCTATATACAGTCGTTGGGAATCGTTGTACAGGGCTGGTATCCGCTTGGAGGCCGCGGACATACAGCTGAGCTTCTGGGCGATGAGACTATCACTGCCATTGCTGAAGCTCACGGTGTCTCCTCCGCTCAGGTGATTCTTCGCTGGAATCTTCAGAAGGGCGTGGTAGTTATCCCGGGATCCAGTGACCCGGATCATATCCGGGAGAATCTTAACCTGTTTGAATTTGAACTGACGGACGATGAGATGGATCAGATCAATGCGTTGGATCGAAACGAAAAGCACGATTGGTATTAATGTTGATATTGTAGTTATAAAAAAGATTGGAAGCTTTGAAATGGGAAAAATCATTCAGACAGCGGGACGAAACGCCCTCGGAGACTTTGCACCGGACTTTGCGCATACTGACCTTTATGACCAGACAGAAGTGATTCCTTTTGACAAGTTAGAAACCTTCTTCAATGATTATCTGAACGAACCGGAGGTAAAACTAAAATGAATATTCTGGTTTTAAAGAGTGTGTGAATTTATTTCTGTAAATATATCAGATCTTCTATGATAAGTTGAT
>JAJPZY010000011.1 GCA_021204085.1 Clostridiales bacterium
TTATCATAGAAGACCTAACATTTAAACTTTTACAGACTTTTTTTCATACTCCCCTCTGTATTTTTTCTGTATCTTCTTTTATATTACAGGAAAAATCTTGATATTATAAAGTGTCTGATGGAGCGATTTCCTGTGACGGTTGATTCATTTCCAACTTTACTCTTCCAGAATCATCTTCACACCGCCGTAGATTCCGGCATTATTTCCGAGGGTCGCCAGCTTAAACAGTGTACCCCGGGATGCGTGGAACGCATATTCCACATAATATTTTCGGATAACCTCGGTTACGATCTCACCGGCTTTGGCCATGCCCCCGCCGATGACAAATGCCTGCGGGTTGATGACACAGGCAATCTGTGCCAGCGCTTTCCCGAGCGTCCGTCCGAAATCATCTACTAATTGCAGTGCCACTGTGTCCTGGTTCTTTGCCGCGTCAAAGACATCTTTTGATGTTATTTCATTTGCTTTTATCTCACGCAGCAGGGTTTTTTCTTTGTGCTCTTTTAAGTATCTTTTCGCCATGTGCGCCACGCCGTTGGCAGAAGTGTACTGCTCCAGGCAGCCGTGCTTGCCGCAGCCGCAGGCTTCCGGCTCGTCATCCCTGACCGGCATATGGCCGATTTCTCCGGCAGCACCGTTGAATCCCGGCACGATTTTTCCATTCAGGATCACGCCTCCGCCTACGCCTGTGCCTAATGTGACCATGACCAGATTCTCATATCCTTTTCCTCCGCCCATCCACATCTCGCCAAGGGCGGCTACATTGGCATCATTGCCCGCTTTTGTGCGGAACCCGGTCAGCGCCTGCATCTCCTGCTCCACATTAAACGTTCCCCAACCGAGATTTACACACTGGAAAACGGTCCCGTCAGAACCTACCGGTCCCGGCACCCCCATGCCGATGCCCTCCACCTGGCCGGAGGAAATCTCATTTGAGGCCATTTTTTCTGTAATACTTGCCGCGATATCGCTTAAGATCTCCGCTCCGTTATTTTCAGTACGGGTCGGTATCTCCCATGTGTCGCAGAGCGTCCCGTCTGTCTCAAACAGACCCATTTTGACCGTTGTGCCGCCGATATCGACGCCAAAAGCGTATTTTTTCATTGCTATTCCCCTTCCAAAACATAAATATTTAAGTATCTGCAATTATACAGAACCGGAATCAAAATTATTGATTGACCTTAGGATTTTATCCAAGATGAAACTGAGAAAAATCAAAAGTGAAATCCGGATATATCCCCGCACGGACGCTGTCGGAAAACGTATAATCCCCGGTATCTTCTGATTCAAAATTATATATCAGGATACGGTCTTTCTCCGAATCAACAATCCAGTATTCCCGGACACCTGCTGTGCGGTATTTAAACAGCTTTATCATATAATCTCTGCGTCTGCTGCCGGGAGATACGATTTCTATAATCCAGTCCGGTGCTCCGACACAGCCGTTTTCTGTGATTTTGTCAGGATTGCAAATCACGGAAATATCGGGTTCGACATAATTTTTATCATCTTCATTGAGAAAAACGGCAAAAGGAGCGGAAAAGGCTTCGCAACGACCGCCGTGTGTTTGAATGTATTGTACGATAGAGGCGGATAATCTGGTAGATATACGCTGATGAAGTGTGTTGGGGGGAGCCATGTCAAAAAGCTGTCCGTCAATCAGCTCAGCACGTTGCCCGTCCGGTAATTTGTAAATATCCTCAACGGTATATGTCTGTTCTTCTACTAATGGCATAATCACACGTCCTTTCGCTTTATTTTATATGATAACAAATTATGTTCATATTGTCTATTTTCTATTTTGAATTTTGTTTTATAATGTGATACAAGGAACAAAAGGATTGCGAGATAAGTGAGATAGGGAATCTCTGATTTCCGTGATCGAACTTATGCACCGCTGTGGTTTTTATGAAGCAATCCGAAGTATCATAAAATTTTAAGTGATTACACAGGAGGATTTTTACAATGACAGATAATGAGAAGCTCGCAACGGCGCAGGCGAATAAACAGCTGATGCTGGATTTCTATGAGCGAGTATTTAATAACTGGGATCTGTCCGGCATTGACGAGGTGATGCGGGAGGATTATATGCAGCACAGCCCGGAGGTGGAAGACGGCAAGGAAGGATTCAAGAAGTTTTTTCAGGGATTCATTCAGGCGAAACCTCACGCGGATATCATCAAGGTAATCGCGGAGGATGACCTGGTATGCATGTTTTTTCGCTGCACGATGGGCGTAAACGGTGCGGTGATCAAGGTATTTGACCTCTATCGCATCGAGGACGGCAAGCTGGCGGAGCACTGGGACTGCACGATGAACACCGAGGGGATTCCGGTGAATAATTCCCTGGGGCATTTTTAAGTGGACAATGGTATGCAGAAGTCATAATATTTGAAGTGATCAAAGCGGGGCGTTTTACATGAACGATGCAAGGAGGATCATATATGTTTGAGGAATATTACCGGGAGCCGGAACCGGCGAAGCGAAAAGAGATTTTGTATGCCTATCGGCCGGAGGATTTTGACGCGGAGAAGCTGGAGCAGATGAAAAAGCTTTTTAATGTCCGATATTCGGTAGATTCGAAGGGGGTCTGGACGGACCGTTTTGTGCGGAGTTTTCTGGAGCTGCGCATGATCGCGGACAATATGGAGAGCTATTTTGCTTCAAAGAGAAATAAAAAAATGGGAGCGGCTGCGGTGCATCAGCTTTGCCTTGACCGGCAGGAGGAGTTCTCGGAGGATGTATTATATCGGGAACTGTGCCATCTGACGGCGTTTTATATATCCACCTGCGGCAGCGATAAAAGTTATAATTCCGTGATCTGGGGGATGGGAAAGCGCAGTGACGCGAAGGTTCGCGGAAAAATTGCTTACGATATGCAGCAGGTGGGGGAGGCGATTCCGAAATATCTGGATATGGAGGAGGAGTGCCGCCTGCTGACGAAAGCCATACAGGTGATGTCGGAAAAGATGCTGCAATAAGTGTTACGATTCCTGTGGACCGTGAATAGTAATCAACAAGTGCGTTTTGTCCATATTGTTTCTATGTTGCATCCATTCTTTTTTCTGCCGGAATAGGATAAAGTGTAATTACAAGAAAAAGTTGTGAGACACGATAGAAAAGGAGGATGTATTTATGGACAAAACAAAGGGGCATCCCCAGAGAGGCATCTCGGTATACAGCTACCAGAATCTCCTGGGAAGAACGATGACGTTGGACGACTGCTTTCAGGAGATGTATGACACAGGGGCGACCTGCTTCGAGCTTCTGACCAGCTACATTGAGAACTATCCGAATCCGTCGCCGCAGTGGGTGGATCACTACTGGATGCTGTGCGACAAGTACCAGCTGCAGCCGGCGGAGCTGGGACACTGGGCGGAGAATCATCTGCACCGGGGACCGGGCATGTCGGACGATGAGGTTGTGGAGGAGTTAAAGCAGGACTTCAGGCTGGCAAATCTGCTAGGCTTTAAGACTCTGCGGACGAAGATCACCTGCATCAATGATATCTGCGACCCGGAGCCGGGCTGGCAGTCTTACATTGAAAAGGCCCTGCCTTACGCGGAGAAGTATGATGTGCGGATGCAGAATGAGGTTCACCTTCCGACGACGCTGCATACCCCGCATATCCGCGATGAGTATCTGGATTTCATTCATCGCACGGGAACCAGCCATTTCGGTTTTAACATCGACTTCGGCACCTTTCAGTTTCAGGCAGCCAAGGGGATGGAGCATTTGTCCTGGCTGAATTTTGATGATATTACCAAACCGGAAGAGATTGTCGACTTCCTTCCCTATAGCTGGAGCTGCCATACGAAGTTTACGTACATGGACGAGAATTGTGAGGAAACCACGATTCCTTACAGAGAAGTCATAAAACTTATGGTAGACAACGGCTGGAGCGGGAATCTGCTTTCCGAGTATGAGGGAGCGATGCGCTTCAACGCGGAGCAGAGCACACAGAACTTTGCGGCTGCCATGGACGGGATTCCGGAGCAGGTACGCCGTCATCAGGTCATGATGCGCAATATTCTGGGATATTAAGGAAGGGGGACACAGATTATGGTAGAATATCAGTCGATTCAGCAGAGGGGTTTTCATAACACATATGATGAAGATGGCAATATCAACGGATTTGAGTTCCGTTTCGTGCCCAACTATTACAAGGGTCTCTGGTTCACCCAGTGCCGTTTCGGCAATGTGACGGTTGACGGAGAGGTAATCGACCGGGATGAACTGATTTACGAGTATGATTGTCTGGAGTATACCAGAGAAGAGATGTTCGATTTGAAGAAATACTGGCAGTTCCGGACGCCGATTGTTGTTAAGGTTCGCAAGCCCGGCGGGCTGGAGATCGGTTACTATGAGATTAAGATGTAGTTCGGCTGGGTGCTGAACTATAACGGCGCGCTGGAATCAGAGCCGGATGGCAGCGGCCTGGGCAACATGGTTCATATGTTTGGGGTTGATCATGAGCGCAGGATGCTGCTGTGCAGGTAAAATGATGATGTGTAACTGCGGAGCGTTTATCGGTTACGTAAACAAGTAAGATGCAGAGAGTTGTTGCATAAAGGCGGCAGCTCTCTGTTATTTTTGTATTGCAAAGAAAAACTTTGCTGTTGTAAAGCACAAAAGGGAGTATGAAAAAAAGTCTGTAAAAGTTTAAATGTTAGGTCTTCTATGAT
>JAJPZY010000110.1 GCA_021204085.1 Clostridiales bacterium
TCATAGAAGACCTAACATTTAAACTTTTACAGACTTTTTTTCATACTCCCCCTTCGGTGTATTTTTACTGAGCAATGATGCTGTTCTCAATGCCGTATGTAGTCGCAATCTCTGTCATGGTGCCGTCTGCATAGCTCTCCGCAAAGAATTCATTTAAAGCGGCTACCAGATCGGAACCCTGACGGAATCCAACGCCGTACTCCTCGTCTACCAGAACAACGCCTGTGGTGAGGTCTGCGTAGCTGGTGCCCTCACCGACCATGGCTTCTGCCATCAGAAGGTCAATAATGGCTGCATCGGAGGTGCCGGCCGCAATTTCCATCAGAGCGTTTGCCTGTGAGCTGACGGAGGTGTAGGAAAGACCGTTATCCTCAGCAGCAGCCTCGCCCGCGCTTCCTGCCTCTACCGCGAAGGTCAGGTCGGCAAGACTTTCTACATCTGTATACTGGTCTGCAACTTCAGCGGAGAGAACAACTACCTGAGAGTTGCTGCTGTATGCGTTCGTGCAATCCATCGCGCTGGTTACTTCATCGGTAAGTGTCATACCGTTCCATACGCAGTCAATGCTGTTGCTGTCCAGCTCGAGAATCTTGTTATCCCAGTCGATCTCTACGAACTCAACCTCAACGCCGAGGCTTTCTGCGAAGGCGGTAGCCATATCTGCGTCAAATCCGATCCAGTTGCCGTCTTCATCTTTATAATCCATCGGCTCGAAATCGGTGATGCCCACGACCAGCGTGCCCTTCTCCTGCACATAAGCGAGGTCGCTGTCTGCGTCGGAAGTCTCTTCAGCGTCTGCGGCATCCGATGTGTCTTCGGCTTCTGCGGAGGTGGCTGTGTCGTCGGCAGTGTCAGCGGTGCTGTCACTGGTGGTGCTGCCGCAGGCGGTCATGGAGAGTACCATTCCGGCGGTCAGTGCAAGTGCAAGTAATTTTTTCATGTCTGTTTCCTCTTTTCCTCTTATTTTGTTATCTGCAGATGTTACGGTTTACAGTACACCATTATATTTTTTGCTGCGTCAGACGCGAAGCGGATGCTTTTGCGCATGTGAGGCAGAGGACTGTGAATCGTAATAAAGTGTCGGTTACGTGTTGGACAAATAACCAACATCATGATAACATGCAAACATAGTAGCAATTTACCAGAGTAAAGTCAAGAGGAGCCGGTGTTTATTTTTGCGTGCGTAAACAAAAGAATAAAATAAGGAGATGCCGATACGACACAGAAATTTCACAACACGAATATAGTTTTTTGATAATTTATTGCTATATTATCAGCGACGGTTCCGATACTGTAGTTTGTCGGACGCTGTAATGGTGAAAACAACAGAAAGAGCAGAAAGGACAATGAGATATGAAAAAAAGATATTTAGCTCTTCTCATGGGCGTGATGGTGGGAGTTTCTCTGCTTGCGGGATGTGGTACAAGTACGAGCCAGAGTACGGAAACTTCCGCAGAGGAAGAGGCGACTGCAGAAAAAGTATACGGTGAGATTACAGCGATTGGTGAGAATAGTTTTACTTTGGATTCCGGCATCGGAAATGCCATTGAGGTGACTGTTGATGATGATGTGGAGATTACAACGCAGGTGTCTTCCGGCGGCATGGGCGATATACAGGGCGGCGGAGATATGCAGATGCCGTCTGATGGCGATGGGAGTATGGACGGTGAAGCTCCTGCCGACAGCGGAGATAGTTCCGGCAGTGAATCTGACAGCGAGAGTGCAACCGGCGAGACTACGAGCAGCAGCGAAAGTGTACCGGAGATGCCGTCTGATGGTGCAGGCGGAGATGCTAATGTTCCGGATAAACCGGATGGAGAAGACGGAGCCGGTGTGAGCACGGAAACGACGAGCAGTGAGAGTACGGATAGCAGTGACGGAACGGATTCTGATACTGCAGAGGGTGATGATGCAGGCGAAAACGGTGGTGATGAAGACGGCAGTACTCCTTCCGGAGATATGCCGGACGGCGATATGGGAAGCGGTGATGAAGACGGAAGCGCACCCTCCGGAGATATGCCGGATGGTGACATGGGTAGCGGCGGTGCTGCTTTCGGAGATATGAGCGATATGGGAAGCGCCGGGACAACGGCCATCGAGTTCGAGGATCTCGCCGTTGGCGATGTGGTTGCGGTATCCTATGATTCCAGCGGTGATGTGGTTTCCATTCTGGTTCTCTATTCGGAGTCTTCCTCTGCTGCGGATGCATCGGGTGATATGGGCAGTTCGAGTACATCCGCGAGTGATATCAGTTATACCGCGGTGAATGAATATTCTGAAGACACAACCGTGGACGGAGAGACCATTACCTCTACGGGAACCGATGAAAACGCGGCGCTGATCACAAGCGGGGCGAATGTGACAATTACTGAAAGTACCGTTACCAGAACTTCCTCAGACAGCACGGGCGGAGATAATTCAAGCTTTTACGGCGTCGGGGCTGCGATTCTGACGACGGAAGGGACGACATATATCAGTGATACGACCGTGGAGACAGACGCAGCGGGCGGCGCAGGCATTTTTGCTTACGGCGACGGAGTTGTTTATGTGTCGGATTCTACGATTACCACGCAGCAGGATACCTCCGGCGGCATCCATGCGGCGGGCGGCGGCACCTTGTATGCATGGGATCTGACGGTTGAGACAAACGGCGAGTCGGCGGCGGCGATCCGCAGCGACCGCGGCGGCGGCACCATGGTTGTAGACGGCGGCTCCTATACTTCGAACGGAACAGGTTCTCCCGCGGTTTACTGCACGGCTGACATTGCGGTAAGTGATGTGGAGCTGACCGCAACCGGCTCCGAAGCGGTCTGCATCGAGGGGTTGAACACACTTCGTTTGTTTGACTGCGACCTGACCGGAAGCATGGCGGACGACAGCCAGAACGACTGTACGTGGAATGTCATTCTTTATCAGAGCATGTCCGGTGATTCCGAGGTGGGCAACAGTATTTTTGAGATGAGCGGCGGTTCCCTGACTGCGGAGAACGGCGGCATGTTCTATACGACCAACACGGAATCCACATTTACTCTTTATAATGTAGACATCACCTATGCGGACGAAAATGATTTCTTCCTTCAGTGCACCGGCAACAGCAATGAGCGCGGATGGGGAAGCAACGGATCCAACGGCGCGGACTGTCTGTTCACGGCAATTAGTCAGGAGATGGAGGGCAATATCATCTGGGACAGCATCAGTCAGCTGGATTTCTACATGACGGATGGCAGCACGCTGACCGGTGCTGTTGTGGATGATGAGACCTGGGCCGGAGACGGCGGCGATGGGTATTGCAATCTTTATATAGACGAAGATTCCACCTGGGTAGTGACCGGCGACAGCGTTTTGACCTCTCTGCAGAATGCGGGAACGATCGTGGACGAATCCGGCAATACTGTGACCATCCAGGGAAGCGAAGGAACCGTTTATGTACAGGGAACCAGCGAGTACACGATCACTGTAGATTCCTATGAGACCACGGCGGATCTGTCGGGAGCCTCCGAAATATCAGAGTGGAGTGATTATGAGGTAGAGAAGCCGGATGAGCTGTAAGATTATTCGGTGACTATTTTGGATTGCTGTAATTATTCAGAATCAGGATCGAAAATGCTTTGCGTTTTCGAGCTGTCGTGTTCGCGCCAGATGAATTTACAGAAAAAACAGGCTGTCGTGTTCGTGTCAGATAATTTTATAGAAGAAACAGTTTACGAATGCAAGCATTCGACACTGTTTTTCAGCAGATTTGTCTGAATCTGAATCATTACAAATTACAGATAAATCAGAATTATAAATGATCTTGTTGTCGGGGTTGAAAGTGTAATGGTGCTTTCGACCCCTGATTTATGTTACAAGACAAAAAGAGCTGAAAATGAATATTGGCATTCTCATTTGCGATTTGGGAACTGAAACAATATGAGAAATACCGGAAGCGCGAGTTTTGATAGTGTCCATACTTATGGGTACAGTATACAGCAGTTCTTCTTGTTTTTCCTGCAAAGAGAATCGTTTATGACCAGTATGAGCATGGGACATATAGATTATACGCAAGCAAAGCTATTTTGATAGTCAGCTGTTCATTTGCCTATATGGTGTATAGGCAAACACAGCAGGCTCTGTTGAGATAGTCACTTGCTCAGGAGCAAGCAATTGAATTCCGCGTCACCTGCCTCTTCATCCGTAAGCGCGGACCGTTGCTCAGGCGCATGCAAATGAATTTATTACCACTATGAATGGATATGGGAAAACGTGCTTGCTCAGGCACATAAAAATGATTTCTTGCGCAAAAGCATAATTCTATTCCGCTTCGTTACCGTTAGGCACATATACCTTCATCGTGATTGTTCCGTCGCTATTGTAGGTCAACGTCTCAATGATCAGCGAGTCCACGGTATCCCCGCATTCATAATCGGAAACTGTGAAAACGCTGGTTACGCCATAGAGCCAGGTCGCATAGGACGGCAGGTTGAGATGAGGGTTTTGATCGATGGAATATCCATTTACTTCATAAGAGTAGCTGACCATGTCGTCCTCGTCTGGAATAAGCGTCTGAGTTTCTGCAACGAGTGTGTGAATTTATTTCTGTAAATATATCAGATCTTCTATGATAAGTTGA
>JAJPZY010000037.1 GCA_021204085.1 Clostridiales bacterium
CATTCGAGCCTTTTTTCAGACCCGATTTTTTTCATAGATCACTTGACACTACCATCATGCGCTTATTCCCCAACATACCAGGTCCGGACTTATTTTTTCAATGATATAGGATTCATTCAGCCGGAAAGTCTCTCCCTGATTTTATCCTCTATACTGTTTTACCTGTTACTTTTTATCGCTGTTCTCTGATCGCTTATCATAGAGTCCTCGGAAATATCCCGGTCGCTCCATTTCTCATTCCACCACAAACGCAACAGCCAACGTATATATCGTCCCGTCTGCCTCGGACTGTACTTCTTTTACAACACGATACGTTCCTGCTTCCAGACTTCCGTATAAATCTGTCCAGTCCGCTTCCTGTGTGCACTCCTCTCCGTCACTTAGTATATATGCGGCTTCATCAAAGCCCGCGTTCTGGTCTGCTTCGAGCAAAACCCAGGTATTTGTCTCTTCATCATAACACTCAATTGCATAGGCTTCCCCATAAGTGAATTCACCGCCGGTATCATTGGACAGGCAAATCGACATGGAATGATCGGTCACATTCTCGACCGTCATATCTGCGCCCTCCAAAGTTATATCCGTTCCGAATTCGTCTGTACTACCGGAAGTCTCACTACTGTCATCGCTTCCATCACCGGTGCCGCCTGTCGTTATTTCACCATCGTCGCCGCTGTCAGCATCGGCATCCTCAGTCACTTCCGCGCTTTCTTCTGTCACATCATCGATTTCCTCCTCTGCCGTTTCTTCCTCGGCCTCATCCATAGCCGTCATAACAGATGCGGAATCTGACGACGAGCTGCTGCCCGCGCGAAGCAGCCCCTGATATCCGAGAACGCCGGCCCCCAGAAGAATCACACAGACGATGCAGGCTGTCATGATACGCTTCGCGGCGCGGTTCGCCAATTTCTCAGTAAAACCGGTCAGCACCCTGCTTTCTTTTTCTTCTTGTTTTTCCTCATACCTCGCATCCTCCGGTTTCATCTCCTCATCTGACGCATACTCTATATTTTCTTCCTGCTCATCATTTTGTTCCGGCACACAAACTTTCTCCGGTTTCCCGCCACAATTTCCTTCCTTTTCCCGCTCCATCTGATCCTGTTTCTTCACCAACGCACGCATTTTTTCAAGAAAAGATGCCGAGAAAGTATGTCTTCTGCGGATTTCTTCGTCCTGCGGAACCGCATTTGCTTCAGTCTCCATCTGCTCCGACAGGACTTCCTTTAAAATTTTCTTCGATGACTCCTTCATCGTCCGCCTCCTGCATTCCGTTCTACTGCTCTGCATCTGTTTTTCAAAATCTGTACTTGTTCATTGTTTTTTTCTGAAACTCAGCCACCATTCATGGTGCTTTTCCGAAATCTGATCATACATCAACCGAATACTCCTTCATACATCGACAGCACACTTCTTACCTTACTCCTCAAGCAGAACCTGCAGTTTCTTCCTCGCACGAAAAATCCGTACATTCACCACTTTGGGAGTCACATCCAATAATTCCGCAATCTCTGCGTCTTTCAATTCATGAAGATATTTATATTCAAACACAATCCGATAGATCTCGTCCAATTCTGATACCGCTTTCAGAATACGGTCATAATTCTCCCGAACCAGATATTGATCCAGCAGATCCCCGCTCTGACTCTGCTCCGCTTTATCCTCAAAATCCTCCGCCGCCACCTCTTTCCGGGTACGAAGAATATCAATCGCCTTATTTTTTACAATGGTCGCAAAAAAATTCCGTGTCGCAATGCTCTCCGGATCTTTAACCTTGTCCATATGACGGGTCAGCGCCAGAAATGTCTCCTGAACGGCATCCTCTGCCAAAAACGCATCATGCAGGCGCTCATTCGCCAGATACCACAGAAAATACCGATATTTTTCATAAATGACAGTAAATTTACTTTTCTCCGCTTCGCTGTCAAGCATATTCAAAAAGAGTAACATTGGATCGATCCTCCCTCTCTTTACCTATAATAACGTAGAAGGAAAGGCTTTTACTACAAAAAAAACGATATTGATAACATTTTTCCGTGGTTTTTCAATGGTTTTTGTAACGTTTTTCCAAAAAACTGCACCAATCAGGGAAAGTAGCTGAGCCAGTCAAGAAAACAGCTGCACGAAAAAAGCTGCCCGAATTATCTTCAAGCAGCCTCTCTTGATTACCTGTCCTCAATCTGCCAGTCAATGGGTGCTATCCCATTCGACTCCAAAAACTGATTCGCCTTGCTGAAATGCCTGCATCCGAAAAATCCGCGGTACGCCGACAGCGGACTGGGATGCGGTGCCTCCAAAATCAAATGTTTCGGATTGTGCAGCATACTCTTTTTCATCTGCGCCGGACGTCCCCAGAGCATGAAAACGATGGGGCGGTCTTCCCGGTCCACCGCCTCAATGACCGCATCCGTGAACTGTTCCCATCCGATACCCCGATGGGAATTCGCCTGATGCGCACGGACGGTAAGTACCGTATTCAAAAGCAGGACACCCTGCTCGGCCCATTTCACCAGATAGCCGTTATTCGGGATTTTACAGCCCAGATCATCGTGAAGCTCCTGATAAATATTCACCAGAGACGGCGGAATCTCCACGTCCGGCTTCACGGAAAAACACAGCCCGTGCGCCTGCCCGTCATTGTGGTAAGGATCCTGTCCCAAAATCACCACCTTTACCTCGCTCAAAGGCGTCAGATGGAAAGCGTTAAAAATGTCATCCGCCGCCGGGAAAATCTTCCGCGTGCGGTATTCATCCAGAACCTTGTTATATAATTCTCTGTAGTATGGTTTGCGAAACTCCGCGCTTAAGGGTTTCGCCCAGTCATTTGTAATCGGGGGCATAAGCGTGCGCTCCTTTTTTCTTTAAATAGCGAAACCTGCCATGTCTTCGGGAATATACACGAAAAACAATTAAAGTTACCAAAGAAGATAATACAAACAGCAACTATCTCCTCACAGATACTCCGCGCCCGGCCAGGTAGTCCTTCAGGTCGCAGATCTCCATCTCTTTATAATGGAAAAGAGAGGCTGCCAGAGCCGCGTCTGCTTTTCCTTCTGTCAGGGCATCATAAAAATGTTCCATCGTCCCGGCACCGCCGGAGGCAATCACCGGGATGGATACATTCTCCGAAATTGTCCGGGTAAGCTCCAGATCATAACCGGCTTTCGTCCCGTCGCAGTCCATGCTCGTAAGCAGGATTTCCCCGGCACCAAGGCGGTCAACTTCCATGGCCCACTCCACCGCGTCGATACCCATATCAATCCGGCCGCCGTTTTTAAAAATATTCCAACCGCTGCCGTCCTCGCGCCGGCGCGCGTCAATGGCCACCACCACGCACTGGCTGCCGAACTTATCCGTCGCGTCCGAGATCAGCGTCGGATTCATGATCGCCGCGGAGTTGACGGAAATCTTGTCCGCGCCCTCCCGAAGAAGCATTTTAAAATCATCAACCGTTCGGATGCCGCCGCCCACGGTAAACGGAATGAAAACGGTCTCCGCCACTTTGCGGACCATATCCACCACCGTCGCCCGCGCATCGGACGAAGCCGTAATATCGAGAAACACCAACTCGTCCGCACCGGCCGCATCATAGGCCGCGCCAATCTCTACCGGGTCTCCCGCATCTCTTAAATTCACAAAATTCACGCCCTTGACAACACGTCCGTTGTTCACATCCAGGCAGGGAATAATACGCTTTGTAAACATAACTCGCTCCTCTTCTGCGTACATGCATTTACTTTATTGGCTAGTTTTGCACAATCTTACATATCAGTTATCCTATAAAGAACAGAAGTTCCGCAGGATCTTTAAACCAACCGCTCCGCTTTTCTCCGGATGAAACTGACAGGCAAAAACCTTGCCCTCTTCTACGCTGGCGTGGATGTGCGCGCTGTACTCCGTGGAAGCCTTCACAATCTGCTCGTCCTCTGCCTGCAGATAGTAGGAATGGACGAAATACACATACGGCTCCTCCGGCAAACCGGAAAAAAGCCGGCCGTTGTGCTCCAGCTTCAGGGAATTCCATCCGATATGGGGAATCTTCAATCCCTCCTGATCCGGAATCCGCAGGATTTTTCCTTTTAAAATACCGAGGCCCTCCGCTCCCGGGCTCTCCTCGCTGCTCTCAAAGAGAAGCTGAAGTCCCAGACAAATACCCAGAAAAGGAATCTGCCGGTCGGCCACTTCCCGAATCACCGGAACCAGCCCCAGCCGTTTTAAATTCTCCATCGCGTCGCCGAAAGCTCCCACTCCAGGCAGTATTACCTTATCTGCAGACAGGATCTCTTCCGGATCGCGGGTGATCACACCCTCCTCGCCCAGAAACGCCAGCGCCTTCTGAACGCTCTTTAGATTACCTGCGTCGTAGTCTATGATAGCTATCATAACTCTGCTCTCCTTATTATATAACAATGTTTCTTCTACCAGCACAATTTTCGCTGATTTTCACTCATTATCGGGTCAATTTCTTCTTAGTCAACACGTTTTTCACTGATTCTTACTATTTTTCGGTTCAACAATCTCCTGTCTGACACGTTTTTCGCTGATTCTCATCATTTTTCGGGTTGCCGGCCTCCTGTTTGACACGTTTTT
>JAJPZY010000097.1:0-19213 GCA_021204085.1 Clostridiales bacterium
TATTTGGAAAGACTTAATTCCACCCCAAGGTGGAATTTGAGATTGCAAGCGAGAAAACTGAGATAATGTATATAAAAATGCTTTACAAATGCTTGACATTGGGATATAATAAAGACACACTGAGAAAGGGAGTGATATTATGACACAGATTAGCATTCGTGTGGAAGATGATGTGAAGAAAAGAGCCGAAGAAGCCTGTGCTGATATAGGGCTGTCTTTATCCGCTGCAATTAATATATATCTAAAGAAACTTGGCAGAGAGAAAAGGATTCCGTTTGAGGTATCTGCCGACCCGTTTTACTCGGAGGAGAACATGACCAGACTCAGAAGGTCTATTGCGCAGATGGAGAGCACCGGCGGGACAGTTCACGAGGTGAATCTGAATGATTAAAGCGTGGTCGGATGAAGCCTGGGAAGATTTTGAATATTGGATGAAGCAGGACAAGAAAACGTTAAGGCGGATTTTGCAACTGCTGAAAGACATTGATCGAAATGGGTATGACGGAATTGGAAAGCCGGAACGATTAAGCGGCGATCTGGCTGCATATTGGAGCCGTCGGATCGATGAAGCTAATAGAATTGTCTATCGTATTGACGGCGATGTTGTGAGAATCGTTCAGTGTGGTTCGCATTACAGAGATAAGTGATGTTGATAACAGATTCGTGATAACAAAATGATAACATCAGTCTGGACAGACCATAGAGAGTGGACAGTTGAGAACAAATGAAATCAAATGGAGACAAATAACCAATACAAAAATGTATAGAACTCGATTTTGGTTTGCGAGTTCGAATAGACCCCGTGTCTCGGAAAAGCCTTAATCAAGGCTTCCAAAGCGGATTTTTGCACTTGTGAGGGTTATATTCATAAGGTCTGTATAGTTGGTTTAAATGCGGACAAGATGAAAAATTGCATGTGATGTTTAAGTGGTGCTGCTCATTATGAGTAGCACCACTTTTATAAGCAGATATAAATTTATCTTAAATTTTTCAAAGACCATAGTTGCCTGAATCCTGGCAGTTGCGGTCAGGCTCTTGCCGTCGATTGTTGCGGTAGAGATGGTATGGAGCCTATACCCTTTTGAGGCTTGGGTATTGATGATGTTTTTCAACTGTGAGAGATTGTTTGTTCCAGAACCGAAAGCGGATTCTTTTGTCTGTAATACAACATACTTTTTTTATTTATTGATATCATGTCCTTGCTCTTTTTGTATTTCGCTCATTATCCCAGCGGTGATAATACCAGAGGGTAAAGCAATAATAGCTACGCCTATAAAAGCGGATAAAATAGTTATCAGTCGACCTATGGAGGTCATGGGAGTTATGTCTCCATAGCCGATGGATGTCAGGCTGATTGTAGCCCAGTAGATGGCATCGAAGAATGTGTCAAAGATTTCTGGCTCTACGTTGAACATGATAAGCGCAGAAATCAGCACATATCCGAATGCCAGTCCAAATACTGTAATCAATGCACTACCCTGTTTTTTAATTACATTTATGATTATGTCAATACTCTTTGAATACCTAAGAGCTTTGAAGGAGCGCAAGACTCGGAGTGTTCTTAAGAGGCGGACGACTTTTAATATACGGAATCCAGATGCAAGTATGGAGAATGATGGTAGAATGCATAACAGATCAAGGATTGCCATTGGAGTAAGAGGATAAAGTATGTAAGAAATGGCTCCTTTATTTAATTTTTTATCTGCAGTGAAGAGCCTGAGAACGTAATCAACTATGAATATCCCAACAGTGATGTAATCTATCCAGTCTAAGATGGTGGTGGATGATTTAAATGTTAACGGAATCAAGCTGGTTACAATAACAGCCATCATAAAAAAGTCATAGCCTTTGCTTATCTTGTCTCCATCCGAGTTCTGTTCAATTATTTCAAATAATCTCTTTTTTGTCATTGGCTTAATTTAATGTATAATACTCTAGGTGATTAACATGATATTGAAAATGATGAATCATACGATTATGATAATGAAAATAACAATAGAATGTCAATATAAAACTCAGAATAGATGAAGAAAAGGAATTGTCAGACGAGAGATAGTTAAGGGAAGAATCTTATGATATTATCAAAGAAATTGTTGCCTGTGATTTTGTTTAAAATAATGGGTGGCTAGTTTAGCCTGACGATAACACTTCAATAAATATATTGAAAATTGCACGGCGTAGAAATGGGATTATAGCTTGAGCCGTTTAGTATATATTTTTGGTATATTTACATATGAGTTTTGAAACCTTCGGCCTGATGGGTAGCTATCGGTCTGTAATAGAAAGGGCATACACTTATGGAACTGGAAATTGGTATCGAGGATTTACTGCGAAAATTAAGAGTAAAATCCTCGCGAATTAAATTTAAAGCTGGTTAGAATCCGGATGATACTTATCTTAGTATCTGCGCCTATGCCAATGATTATAATAACGAAGGCGGCGGATATATTGTTGTGGGTGTTGAGGAGGAAAACGGTGTCGCAGTTCGGCCGGTAAAGGGTCTTCCGGAATATATGCTAGATGATATTCAGAAAGAAATGTTCTGAGATAATAACGTCATATCACCGGCATATTTTCCGCGGCTTATTCCTATGGAAGTCGATGGCAGATGGATATTGGTAATTGTCGCTCGGATCGGACAGCAGAGACCATATGCAACAAGTTTTGAAACAGAGGGATTATAAAAAGATTTAGCCGATTATAGGAAAACTTGAGCAGGATAGAGAAATAAGTATTCAGAAAGTTATGTTGCTGATCAGGTAAAATAAAACGGCGGGAAGCGGGGAATATGGACACATCATTAGATTATAGTCTGGCACGTGGATATAAAAGTAAATCACAGATTGCGCGTGTCTTAACGGAATCATGGACAGAAGAAAATATGTATTGTCCGGTTTGCGGATGGCCAACAATCAACAAATTTCCCAACAATCGCGCTGTTGCAGATTTTTATTGCCCGAATTGCAGGAATGAATTTGAACAAAAAAGCAAAAACGGAGCATTCGGAGCTAAAATTGCGGATGGAGCATACAGTACCTTTATTCAAAGAATTAGCAGTAATGACAATCCCGACTTTTTTATGATGAGTTATTCCGTGGAAAGGAAATCTGTGGAGAGTATAATTTTTGTTCCGAAATATTTCTTTGTGCCTGATTTGGTGGAAAAAAGGAAACCGCTAGCGGAAAGCGCTCATCGAGCTGGTTGGGTTGGTTGTAATATATTGTTTGAAAAGATTCCGGCGCAGGGAAGAATCCCTATTATAGAGAATCGTATTGTGCTTCAAAAAGATGCTGTTTTAAATCGTGTGAAACAGGCACAAAAATTTCAAACGAATGATATTTCCGCACGGGGATGGCTGTTGGATATGTTAAATTGCGTTAATTCTATCGAGGATAATCTCTTTACGTTGGAAATGGTTTACCGTTTTGAGGAAGATTTGGCAGTAAAGCATCCCAATAACCATAATGTCAGGGCAAAAATTCGACAGCAGCTTCAACAGTTGCGTGATCGGGGGATAATAACTTTTCTAGGAGATGGACACTACCGAAAAAATGTATGAATTCTTTTGCTACAAGAGTGTTTTGAAAATAACTACCAGGCTAAACCATACCAAAAACATATTGAAATTTTTTTGACATATAGTATACTAATAATATTAAAAACATAGAATAAATATATAAAGTATTAAAAGTTCTATTTAGTATTTGAAAAGGATTTTAAGATGATTCTGGCAGAGAAGCTATTTAATTGTTTTAAGGAAAAGGATTCATTTACGCTGAATGAAGCTTATCAGGAAAATACAGACAAACCTCATGAGACGGTGCGCGCCCGTATATATGATAATCTGGATGTAAGATTTGAGCGTATTGCGAAAGGCGTTTACAAAACGATTGATGCTGATGAGGTTTGTGTTGTCATAGAAGGCGACGGGAGAGACCTGTCAATGATTAAGGATGAAAGTATTGACTGTATTCTGACTGACCATCCATGGCTCGATCTGAAATCGAACCGAGGCGGGACCAGAAAGTTTGCACAGTATGATTGTTTTAAGTATACACAAAAGGATTTTGAAGAGAAGGCGAGAGTTTTAAAGCCCGGATGCTTTTTGGTTGAGGTTTTGCCGGCAGAGAATGAAAACAATTACGAATATTTATATGAGATTAAGCAGTTTGCAAAAAAGGCAGGGTTTCATTATTATTCCAAAGTCCCGTGGAAAAAGGGGAATTTTGTAAGCAATACCGGGCGGAAATCCAAAAATACGCAGGATATTATGATTTTCTCAAAAGGAAAAGCCAGGAGTATGCGTTATGATAAGAAAAAGTCGGTTGAAACGGGTAGAGACTGCTATATGAGTGGTTGTAAGGGAATGCTTCCTACGGAATTTGATGTGCAGACAGTGTCGAAGAAAGACAGGATTCATCAAAGTGAATTGCCGGTTTCGCTGTGTGAGCAGATATTGGATTTTGTTACATACGAGGGCGAGGTAGTGTTGGATTCTTTTGCGGGGAGCGGTGTCGTGGGGGAAGTCGCATTGATGATGAAGCGCAGCTGTATCCTGATTGAAATTTTGAAAGAGAACGTAGAGAAAATCAAAAACCGCTTTGAGGGTAAGTTATGGTTTCAGACTATAATGTGCTGAAGAGGAAGTAGAGGATGGCGAAGAATGAAGAAGGTGTTGAATGAATATTCGGAGTGGAGCGGAAGACCATAGTGAGCTCTTAAATTTAATGGAAAATATAGACTGGGATTTGTTTCGGTATCAGAAGGAGTGGCTTTATTCCCAACAGACTCAAATAGAGAAGTGGTATGGTCAGGATGCTTCGGATTTACCTGCCGGTATTCTGAATATGATGGACAGGATTCAGGATGCTTGGGAAGATGAAGCAGACAATCCGTATTGGTACGAAGAAAGATGGGATGACGAAGATTTAAGAACAGTGTTGAAAAATGCAGAGATAGAAGTAACAGTAGAAAATGTTACCAGGCTAAAAAATGCGTGTATCCATATTTTTGATGATAAATCTGTCAGGAATGAGATGTTGGTTGATATGGCTCGAATAATTTTCAAAGGGTAAAATTTAAGCCGTCCGGTTGGACGGCTTGCAGTATTTAAAAGAATTACTCAGGGAACAAATGTCTCACTTATATATCAGTTGTTGAAGAACGCCTCCGCCAGTCTTGTCAACGCCAGCTGGTCGTTGCCTCCCATAACCTCGCGGCTGGAATGCATGGCCAGCAGGCCGACGCCGACATCGGCTGTCCGCATAGGCAGGTGGGAGGAGATGATAGATCCGATGGTTCCGCCGCCCCGGGTGTTGGAGTGTTTGACGAATCTCTGGTAAGGGATATTTTCCCTTGTACACAGATCGATGAGGGAGCCGAGAATCTCGCTGTCCCAACTGTAGGACTGGTTGCTGGCTGTTTTCAGGACAAGGCCGCGGTTTAAGACAGGGTAATTGGTAATATCCTGAGATGCGGGATGGTTCGGATGGTAGGCGTGTGCCACATCTGCGGACAGCATCATACCGCCGGCGATATCGGCCATGCAATCGGTCTGATTTTTCCCGAAGGATTGCCAGATTTTTCCGATAATGACGGCCGGAAGCGAGGAATCAGCGCCCTGTTTGCTGAGACTTCCGATTTCCTCATTGTCAAAAAGGCAGACCATATTGACGCGGTCGGCGTTTCGGCTGTTGATCAGTCCATAGATCAACGCACAGACTGAGGTGATGTCATCCAGTCTCGGCGCGGAGATGAATTCTCCGTTGATGCCGACGCGCGCAGGCTGTTCCGTATTGTAAATGCACAGGTCATAATCCAGAATATCGTGTGGGTCTACGTCCAGTTCAGAAGCCAGTATCTCCATGAAGGTCGTATTCTTATTCAATGGAAACACATCCTCGAATACACTGTCGATCTGGTCGTCAGTCATTCCGATGATGGGAAGCAGATGCTTCTGGTTGTCAATTGGAGCGCCGTTTTCATTCACGCCCCGGTTCATATGGATGGCCAGATTTGGCAGATACAGGATTGGACGCCTGAAATCGATCAGGCGGACATCCGGTCGGTCATAGCGTTCTCCTCGCAGGACCACTTTTCCTGCCAGAGAGAGCGGCCGGTCAAAAAAGGTATTTAAAATAGGTCCGCCGTAAACCTCGGTATTTAATTGCATGTATCCGTGGGAAAAGATTTCCGGGTTCGGCTTTACCTTAATCGCGGGGAAGTCCGTGTGGGCCCCGGCGATATGGATACCGTTCGCGGGATCACAGTCGCTACCGATGGTAAAGGCATAGAGCGTCGTATCAAAAGGGCAGCAGAAATAGCGGCCGCCTTTCTCAAGCTGCCACGTATCTTTTAATTTTAATTCCGTAAAACCGGCGCCTAAGAGAACCTTTCGGCTATGAGCAGTCACATGAAAGGCGGAGACGCCGCTGGTTAAATATTGAAAAAGCTGTTCGATTACAGAAGCTGTTTTTTGCATGATGTTTCTCCATTCTGTATTTTGTTATCGGTTAAATACCCATCGATCCATTCGGGAGAACGCTTCTTTTACGAGAGAAAGCGGAAGGGCCAGGTTCATGCGGATGGCATAGTCTCCGTGGAACATTTTTCCGTCCTGAATGGCAACGCCCACATTCCAGCAGGCTTTTTCTACATCCTCGATTGTCTTATGGTGCGTTTTGCACCATTCCTCGCAGTCGACAAAGAGCATATAGGTTCCCTCCGGTTTGCTGACACGAAGACCTTTGAAGTGATCATGAATATAATCGCAGGCATAGTTTATATTGCCGGAAAGCGTCTCGCACAGTTCATCTACCCACTGGTGTCCTTCCGGCTTGTAAGCTCCGATCAGAGCGTGCATGGACAGTACATTCATGTCATTGTAGTGGCATTTTGAACTTTTTGCATCGCAGCGATCCCTTAAATATTTGTTATATATGATATGGTAACTGCCAACCAGTCCGGCCAGATTGAAGGTTTTGCTGGGGGCATAAAGTGCGACCGTCCGGTTGCGGGCGTCCTCGCTGACTGACTGCGTCGGAATATGTTTATGTCCGTTTAAGAGAATGTCTGACCAGATTTCATCTGAAACTACGACACAATCATATTTTTTGTATATTTCCATTGCCTTTTCCAGTTCCCAACGCTCCCAGACGCGGCCGCAGGGATTGTGGGGACTGCAGAAAATGACCGCATGGATATTATATTTCCGGATTTTATTTTCCATATCCTCAAAATCCATACGCCAGATATTCTCTTTATCTTTTACGAGAGGGCTGTGCACAATTTTGAACCCGTTATTCTGCAGCGCTCCGGTAAATCCGATATAGGTAGGACTGTGAACGAGGATTGGGTCGCCGGGGTTCGCAAAACTGGTCAGTGCGGTAACCACGCCTCCGATCACGCCGTTTTCATAGCCGATACACTCCGGAGTCAAAAGCGCCGGATCACAGCCATTCCGGCTGGCCTGCCATTGGATGATAGAATTATAATATTCAGGGGTCGGGCTAAAATATCCGAACGCCGGGTGGCTTGCCCGGGCAATAATGGCTTCCGGAATCGTGGGCACGGTAGGAAAATTCATGTCGGCTACCCACATGGGAATGGGGTCAAATCCGTCCATCGGGAGCTCCGGAGCAAAGCCCGGCATGCTGCCAAGTCCGTCAATCGCAATGGCGTCGTGCCCGCTGCGGGACATGATAGATGTAAAATCGTATTTCATAGTTTAGGGGTCTCCCTTCAAAAAAGGATTATTCAGCGTTCTTATCTTAGCACAATAAAATGAGATAAAAAATAAGTTTGGAGAAATTTGCTGGAAATAATGAGGATGCGAGAGGTGTTAATTCGGTTTAACTCGGTTTTAACTCGATTCTAACTCGGTTTTAACTCGGTGAAACCGAGTTAGAAAGTGAAATTAACTCGACAAACGAGTTAGACCGAGTTATACTTAATTCGAATTAGATGATAGGAGGGATTAAGATGCGTACAATTCCTGAGGGTGAAAGTCTTGATATTGAGTTTAAAAGTGATTTGAAATGCTATCCGGATCATGATCTTATTGAGGAAATTGTCGGAATGGCTAATACGGTGGGCGGTTTTCTTTTCCTTGGTGTAGAGGATGATGGAACTATTACCGGTGTTCATAAAAAACATAAAGATGCAATCGGTGTTACGGCATTAATTTCTAATAATACGGTACCGCCGATTGCTGTCAGGGCAGAAATTATTACGGAAGAAAAAAAAGATATCCTAAAGATTGAAGTGCCCAGAAGTCGCGGCGTGGTATCTACAACTTCAGGCAAGATTCTGAGAAGACGACTCAAACTAGACGGCAGTCCGGAAGTAATTCCTATGTACTCATATGAGATACCATCGCGTTTGACTGAATTGGGAATGCTTGATTATTCGGCGCAGCCATTGGCGGGAGCTACATTGGCTGATCTTGATCCGAATCAAAGAGTTCGATTGCGTAAAATCATTCAAACCAGACAAGGCGGAGAAAAAGCTCTTCTTACGCTGCCCGATGACGAATTGGATATAGCTTTGCGGCTTATTACAAATGTGGCTGGTAATTATGTGCCAACGGTTACCGGTATGCTTTTAATTGGTAAAGAAGAACGTATTGCAGAGTTGATACCTACTGCCAGATCTGCGTTTCAGGTTTTGGAAGGAACAGGTGTGCGCGTGAATGAGGAAAGTAATGGACCTTTGCTGGAACTTTTTGAACACTATGAAACTTATGTCAAAGCATGGAATCCTGAACGGGAGACAGAATATGGTTTATTCAGAATACCGATTCCGGAATTTGATTGGGCTGCTTTTAGAGAAGGACTGGTAAATGCTTTTTGTCATAGAGATTATACTATGCTCGGCGCAGTGAGAGTGATGATTGATGATGAAGGTATGACAATCAGCAACCCCGGGGGATTTATAGATGGAGTAAACCTGAAAAATCTGCTTACTGTAGAACCGCATGGGCGGAACCCTGCACTTGCCGATGCCATGAAGAGAATCGGACTGGCAGAGAAAACCGGAAGGGGTATTGATAGAATTTTTGAGGGTTCTATTGTATATGGGAGACCCTGGCCAGATTATTCAGAATCTACAAGCAGAAATGTGAAATTGTTTATCCAAAGAGCAAAAGCGGATCTTCCGTTCGCGAAGTTTATTGCAGATGAACAAAACAGGCAGGGAAAGCCATTATCAATATATGCATTAATGATTCTTTCCGTTCTTAATAGTGAAAGGAGATGTACGGTTGGACGGATTGTTGAACTTACGAACTTGAGTGAGCGGAAAGTCAGATCCTCAATCGAGGGTATGATAGAATCGGGACTTATAGAAGCTTCGGGTAAAGGGAAAAATCGCGTATATATTCTGGGAAAAAAGATATATCAGGAAAAGAAAGAAACAATTCAATATGTTCACCAAACGGATATAGATAATATCAGATATCCCGAATTGGTTATGAAATTGGCCAATACACAGAATGGAATTATTACAAAGCAGGATGTGGTTGAATTACTAAAAGTAACTCCTGATCAGGCGTATTCAGTTATTAAACGGCTCAAGAGAGAGGGGCAGCTGGAGTTATTATGTGGTGGTAAGCATTCAAAGTACAAAGTAGTTGAGTCCTAATTCGATTTTAACTAAACCAGACGAGTTAGAATCGTATGAAAGGGAGTTTTTGGGTGAAATTATAAAGGTAGGTGATGAATATGTATATTGCACATGCTCGCAGAAAAAAAGATGATACTGGCATAGAAAGACAATCCATGATAACTCATCTGAAAGAAACGGCAGAGATTGCGAATCAACGACTGTATAGCAAAGAATTCGAACACCTGACGAATGTAGCGGCAACCCTGCATGACATGGGCAAATATTCGGATAAATATCAGGAGTATTTACGAAAAATTGAAATGGGAGAGCCTGTTGTCCGGGGAAGTGTGAATCATACGTTTGCCGGAGTGATTTATATTATTGAAAAGTTTCATTCTGAAAATGTGAATGAGGCATTGACAAGTGAAATTATTGCATATGCTATTGGGGCGCATCACGGATTATTTGATTGTGTGGACACAAAGGAAGGAAATGGATTTCAGCATCGTCTGGATGCGAATCGCGATGACTTGGAATATGAATTAGCAAAAAAACGGTTTTTTGAAGATATTGATGAGCAATGGATTGAGCGGGAATTTCAGGAGGCAGTAGAGGAAGTTGACACTTTTAACTGCAAATGGAAAGATTATCAAAAGTTGTTCCCGATTCGAGTAAAAGGAGAGAAATATAAAGAAGGAACATTTGCAAGGGGACTTTTTGTCCGCATGCTCACTTCGGCTGTAATGTATGGAGATCGTATGAATACCGCAGAATTTATGCAGGGTCAGGGTCATGAACCGCGGATTGTGCAAAACGAGTTTTGGAGCAGACAGACGGCGTATTTGGAGCGGAAATTAACTGGTGAATTTTCAGGAGCGATACAAACTCCGATTAATTGTGAAAGAACAAAAATATCAGATCAATGCAAAACATTTGCAGAATATGGAAATGGAATTTATAAAATTTCAGTTCCTACCGGAGCCGGAAAAACGCTCAGTACATTAAGATATGCTTATCATCTTGCAGAAAAAACGGAAAAGCAGAGAGTGATTATCGTCATTCCATTATTAAGTGTGCTGGAACAAAACAGGAAAGTAATCTGTGATTTTACTGAGGCGAAAGAAAAAATAGGTGAGCACCATTCCGATGTTGTGGTAGAAAATGAAGTGCGGTTGGATGAATTAAAGAAAAATCAGTTGGTCAGTGAATTTTGGGATGAACCAATTATTATTACAACTATGTATCAGTTCTTGATGAATCTGTTTTCGGATAAGACGACATGTATTACAAGAATGAGCAGTTATGCGAATAGCGTGATCGTATTTGATGAGATACAAAGCATTCCTAAAAAAGACATCAATATGTTTAACATTGCGATGAATTTTCTCCATCAGTTTTTTCATGCAACGGTTTTGCTTTCATCAGCCACGCAGCCTGAACTGGGGATGACGAAAAACCCGATTCATTATACAGATCCTGTCAATGTGATTCCGAAGTCAGACAAAATGAAAGCGGTATTTAAAAGAACGGAGGTGGATCTGTCGAAGTGGAAAGAACCTATGACTGCGGGAAAGATAGCGGATTTTAGTACGAATTTGATACGACATGCCCGTTCGCTTTTAATTATCTGCAATACAAAAGCAGAGGCAAAAGAAATCTACAGGGAGCTTAAGGCGTTTGAAACAGAGGATAATTATAAATTATTTCATTTATCAACATCTATGTGCCAGAAACATCGGGAGGAACGACTAAAAGCTATCAATGAGGCGTTGGCAGGGCATGCGAAAAAAATTATTTGTGTTTCTACTCAGATGGTGGAGGCTGGTGTGGATTTTAGTTTTGAAGCCGGCATACGTGTGATGGCCGGACTTGATAACTTGATTCAGGCAGCGGGACGATGTAACCGCAGCGGAGACTATGGCCATATATGTAAAGTCTACCTGATTCGATACCGAGAGGAAAAACTGACTCATCTGGATGATATTAAACGAGCGCAGGATGCCATGATTGACTTATTGATTGAATATCAGAAACATCCGGAGAAATACCGGAATGATATTTGCGGAGAGGAAAGTATAAGCTATTTTTACAGGGATTTGTTTCAGGAATATGAGCAGGATGGCCTTTTTGATTACAGGATTAATAAGGGAGCAGATACGCTGTTGGAGTTGCTTTCTACAAATAGCAAGTACTCCCAAAGAAGCCGATCAAAAGATAAATTTTATATGAAACAGGCGTTTAAGGAGGCAGGGCATCAGTTTAAGGTATATGATGAGGACACTGTGAATGTAATAGTTCCGTATAAGGAGGGAAAGGAGATTATTAATGATCTCTATGAGGAAAAGGCATGTCGGGATATTGGGTATCGGAAAGAATTATTTCGATGGGCAAGTCAATATGCGATTCGGCTGTGGAAAAATCAGTTGACTATGTATCTTGAAAAAGGAGTTGTTCTCCGAAATGATAATATAAGAGATTTCTATACGTTGAATCCTGTATATTACAAGAGCGGGGAAAATGGGAAAGAGGATATCGGTTTTGATATAGAGTCGCCTGAATTTCAAATTGATGAGTGGATGTTGTAGTCAGGTAAAAAGTGTTTAATCCGGAAACAAAGGTTTATTTCCGGACTAAAACTGACAAAAATATTTTTTCAATCCACGCTGTCTGCGACATAGTTTATTATACATAAACTTTTAAATATGTCAATGATAAACTTACAAATATATTGAAGAAATTTTGTTGACAAAGGATACATGGCGATGTACCATGTATTTATGGAGAGGAGGTATAAACAGAATGGTTCATGATAACTTTGTGGAATTTGAAGTTTACGGAGACTATGCACTTTTTAGCGATCCGATTACCAGAGTGGGCGGAGAAAAGTTCTCAACCCAGATTCCTTCATATGAGGTAATCAAAGGTGTGCTTCATAGTGTCTATTGGAAGCCCACTTTTATCTGGATTGTGGATAGTGTGCGTGTTATGAATCCGATTCAGACGGAGACAAAAGGAATCCGACCGATTAAGTATAATAAAAACGGAAATGATCTATCGTATTATACTTATCTGAAAGACTGTAGATATCAGGTAAAAGCGCATTTTATCTGGAATGAAAATCGTCCGGAACTGGAGCAGGATCGAAATGAAAACAAACACCATAATATTGCTAAGCGAATGATAGCAAAAGGCGGGAGAAGGGATGTGTATTTGGGCTGCAGGGAGTGTCAGGCTTATGTGGAGCCGTGCGTATTTGGAGAGGGAGAAGGTTTTTATGATAATGTCCCGGAATTGTCGTTTGGTCTGATGTATCATGGAATTACGTATGCAGATGAAGCCTATTCGCCGGAAACACAGGGGATGATGACAGTCAATCTGTGGAATGCGGTGATGAAAAAGGGCATTATAGAATATGCTTTGCCGAAAGATTGTATTCATAAACCGATTCGAAAAATGGAAATGAAAAAATTTGGTACAGAGGAACACAATTTTTCCGGGGTTGATGTTTTGTATGGGGAGGTGGGATAAATGTCATGGATGAATATGCTCTATCAGACCTATGAGAATAATAAACAACTTGCAGGAGCAACGGATGGAACAGCAACGCTTTCTGTGATAGCCCATATGACAGCCAACTCTCAACTGGAAATTACCGTTGATGAAGATGGAAAGTTTATTTCAGCTTCGCAGGTGGAGAAAGAGAATGGAAGAATATTAATTCCGGTTACGGAAGCGTCTGCTTCTCGATCAGGAACAAATCCTTCTCCGCATGCATTAAGCGACATGCTTCCTTATATTGCCGGAGATTTTATTTCATATGTTCCGGAAGAACAGCGGGAAAAGACAGGGAAAAAGTTTCAGTCATATATTAAAAATCTGCACCAATGGGAAGAATCAAAGTATTCGCATCCGAAGGTCAGGGCGATTTACAATTATTTAAGCAAGGAACATGTCGTTCATGATCTGGTTGAGCGTGGAATTATAGTACTTGATGAAAATGGCTTATTTAAAAACGAGAAGATATCCGGTCAGCCGTATGATAAAGTGATGGTTCGATTCAGAGTGGCGGGTGGTGATTTGACGACGCCAAAGGCGACATGGAAGGACACTTTGTTGATGGAGTGTTATACGCAATATTATTTATCCGTACAACCCGGGAAGAAGAATATCTGTTTTATTACCGGAAATAAGAGTGTGATTACGAATAATCACCCGAAGGGGATTATAGCTGCAAATTACGGTGCTAAATTAGTCTCTGCAAATGACGTGACAAATTTTACGTTTCGCGGCAGATTTACGGATGCGGATGAAGCGTGCACGATCAGTTATGAAGCGTCGCAAAAAGCACATAATGCTTTGTCCTGGTTGGTGGAAAAGCAGGGTGTTATGATCGGCATGCAGGATAAGAGAACCTACATATGTTGGAATCCTAAGGGGAAAAAGGTGCCTTATTTCGATGACCCGATTTATGAAGAAGATGAGGAAAATGATATCCCGGACACGGAAGAAGCATATAAGAAGAAGTTGGAAATGGCAGTGCAGGGATATCAAGATCAGCTGGATGATAATGATGATATCGTTATTATTGGGTTGGATGCCGCTACAACCGGTCGGTTGTCGGTTGTCTGCTATGATGAATTAAAATCGTCTACATTTTTGAGCCATCTAAAAGACTGGAATGAAACCTGCAACTGGTATTTTACGAAATTTACACAGGATAAAAGACCATATCAGACGATTTATACGCCATCGGCAAAGCAAATAATTCGCTGTGCATATGGAACAGAGCAGGAGCAGGGGCAGTTTCTGGATGTGGGAGACAAACTTTTGAAAGAACAAGTGCAAAGAATTTATTATTGCATTATAGAGCAGATGGCTTTACCAAATGATATTGTGCACGCAATTGTATGCAGGGCATCCAATCCGCAGTCTTATAAAACAAGAAGCCATTATGAAACTGTTCTTTCTACGGCATGTGCACTTATAAAAAAGAGCAAAGGAGGAAATGTTCTTATGGTATTAGATGAGGGAAATACGAACCGCAGTTATCTTTTCGGAAGATTGTTGGCGGTAGCTGAAGTGGCGGAGAAAAATGCGATGGAGGCAAATGCGGACAGACCCACAAATGCTACGAGGTTACAGGCAGTATTTGTCAATCGGCCGTTTTCTACCTGGAATAATCTAAAAAATGCGTTAAATCCTTATCTGCAGAGAATGTCGGCGGGAAGCAGGGAGTACTATGAAAAATGTATTCAGGATATCATGTGTTTGTTTGAGGAAGCAGACCTAAAAGAAATGAACAGAAGCTTAAAACCGGAGTATCTTTTGGGCTATTATTTACAAAGAAAAGCATTGTATACTAAAAAAGAAAAAAAAGAAGCTTCAAATGTTTCAGAAAATGCGCGAGAAAATCCGTGATCATAGACTAATACTTAACAGAACAATATTAACGAGAGCAGGAGGAATCAATAAATGAGTACATTAACCAATAAAATAGATTTTGCAGTTATTATTTCAGCAGACCATGCTAATCCAAATGGAGATCCGTTAAATGGAAACAGGCCGCGGACAACATTTTCCGGAAACGGTGAAATATCTGATGTTTGCGTAAAGAGAAAGATTCGTAATCGCTTACAGGATATGGGGGAAACCATTTTTGTTCAGTCAGAGGACCGGTGTGACGATGGGTATGATTCTCTGAGTGCTCGTGCGACAGCTACTATTACTAAGGGAGCGTCTAAAGAAGAGTTTGCGGCGCAGGCTTGTGAAAAATGGATTGATGTGCGTAGCTTTGGTCAGGTTTTTGCAATTAAAGGAAAAGCAAAGGGAGAAGGCGTATCGGTAGGTGTCCGCGGACCGGTTTCCATTCATCAGGCATTGAGTGTTGACCCGGTAGACATTAGCAGTATGCAGATAACAAAAAGTGTCAGCGGAGAGTCCGGAAGCAAAAAGGGTTCTGACACTATGGGCACAAAGCATATGGTGGAATTTGGCCTGTATATTATTAAAGGCTCCATTAACGTGCAACTGGCTGAAAAAACCGGATTTTCGGATGAAGATGCAGAGAAAATTAAAGAATGTCTTAGAACTTTATTTGTCAATGACGCATCCGCAGCCAGACCGGATGGAAGTATGGAAGTTGTAAAGGTTATATGGTGGAAGCATAATAATAAGATCGGACAGTATTCGTCCGCAAAGGTGCATCGGAGTCTTCGTGTTACTGCAAAGGCGGATGTGGATATTCCAAAATCGGCGGATGATTATAATATTGTGATTGAGCCATTAGAAGGATTGGAGCCGGAGATCATTGAAGGAATATAATGAAAATGACTATCTAATGCTTTCCGGTTTACAGCATTTTGTGTTTTGCCGAAGGCAGTGGGCATTAATTCACATTGAACAGCAGTGGGCTGAGAATTATCAGACCACTGCTGGTGAACTGATGCATAAGAACGCTCATAATGAAGCCAAATTCGAGAAACGCGGAGACATCATGATTGCCCGTGGGTTGCGAATTTCTTCGCCGCATTTGGGACTTAACGGTCAGTGCGATGTGGTTGAGTTTCATAAGGCGGTAGAAGGTATTAGCGTTTTTGGATATGACGGATGCTGGAAAATAGTACCTGTAGAATACAAGCGCGGAAAAGTAAAAGAAGGAAAAGAAGATGAGGTGCAGCTTTGCGCTCAGGCAATGTGTCTGGAAGAAATGTTTTTAACGCAGATTGATGAAGGATTTCTCTTTTATGGCGAGACAAAACGCCGCACTTGTGTAATTTTTGGTGATGAATTGCGGGATTACGTGCGCCGGTGCGCTTTGGAAATGCATGACTATTTTGACCGCGGGTATACTCCGAAAGTGAAATCCTCTGCAAAGTGCAGATCCTGCTCTTTATCTAATCTGTGTGTTCCGAAATTGTACAAAAAAGGAAATGTTAATAAGTACATTGAAACACATCTTGCAGACGAGGATATGGTAAAGGGGGAGTGAGTACGAGAAAACTATTAAATACTTTATATGTTATGACAGAAGATGCTTATCTGACTCTGGATGGCGAAAATGTTGTGGTTGTAAATGGTGATACCACACTTGGAAGAGTTCCGTTGCATACGTTGGAAAATATTATCTGCTTTACGTATAAAGGAGCCTCTCCCGCTTTTATGGGTGCGTGCGCTGACAGGAAAATAGGCTTATGCTTTTATTCTCCGAGGGGGAAGTTTCTCGCAAGGATTAGCGGGAAAGAGTACGGTAATGTTTTGCTGCGTAAAGAGCAGTACCGCATTTCAGATTCTTTAGAAAGAAGCACACTTTATGCAAAAAACATGATTTTGGGCAAGGTATATAATTGCCGGTGGAATATCGAAAGAACGATAAGAGATCATGCATTAAGAGTAAATATGGATCGTCTGCGAACTGCTTCGCAAACTTTAAAGGACGGCTACCAGAAAATTCCCATCGTTCAGGAAATGGATGAATTAAGAGGAACAGAAGGAAAGCTGGCCGAGTGCTATTTTGGCATATTTGATGAGCTTATTTTAAATCAAAAAGAAGAGTTTGTTTTTAAAAATAGAAATCGCAGACCGCCGCTTGACAATGTAAATGCCTTATTATCTTTTTCCTATACGGTTCTAGCAAATGACTGTGCAAATGCGCTGGAGAGTGTTGGCCTGGATCCATATGTGGGGTTTATGCATCGCGATCGCCCCGGCCGTAAATCATTGGCGCTGGACTTGATGGAGGAGCTTCGAGCTGTTTCAGGGGACAGGTTTGTACTGACGCTGATTAACATGAAAAAGATAAACGGTTCGCATTTTGACAAACAAAAAGATGGTGCGGTTTATTTAAATGATAAGGGAAGAAAGATATTTTTCAGTGAGTGGCAGACACGAAAAAGAGAAAAAATTACCCATCCATACTTAAAAGAGAAAATTGAATGGGGACTTGTTCCCTATGTGCAGGCATTGCTTTTAGCACGAACCATACGCGGAGATTTGGATGAATACCCGCCATTTTTCTGGAAATGAAAAGAGGTGAGAATTATGTTGATGCTAATTACGTATGATGTCAGTACAGTGGATGCAGCAGGAAAAAGACGGTTGCGTAAAGTTGCAAAAGAATGTGTGAATTATGGGCAGAGAGTCCAGAACTCTGTATTTGAATGCATCGTAGATTCTTCGCAATCATTGTTATTGAAAGATGCGTTACTAAAACTCATTGATCCTGACAAGGATAGTCTTCGTTTTTATTATCTGGGAAACAATTACAAAACAAAAATAGAACATTTTGGTGCTAAAAATACTTACGAAGCGGAAGGTGTTCTAATGATGTAGGGGTGCGAAAAGGAAGCGTACATGAAAAAGCGGATAGTTTCGCACTGTAATAAATATAGTTATAAAAGCAATAATCAGATGTGTGATGACTAAATTACAAATTGATTTGTGAAAAAATAACAATAGAAAGCTTGTAATTGACATTGCTTTTGTCTGTTATTGCTGTCACTCCCCTCGCGGGAGCGTGGATTGAAATTTATCCCACCGCCGCTTCGCGGTCGGGCTCTGTGTCGCTCCCCTCGCGGGAGCGTGGATTGAAATAGACCGACTTTCGCTCCGGTTTCTCCCACTGGATGGTCGCTCCCCTCGCGGGAGCGTGGATTGAAATGGTTACATCGGCGAGCCGGTCGTGATAACGGAGGAAGAGTCGCTCCCCTCGCGGGAGCGTGGATTGAAATTCTGTTAAGGCGATTGCTGAAAGCCAAGACGCATGTCGCTCCCCTCGCGGGAGCGTGGATTGAAATCTTCAAATCGCCGCGCAATGCTTGAAACAGGTGTGTCGCTCCCCTCGCGGGAGCGTGGATTGAAATATGATGAAGTGGTAATTGATATCAAGCCGTTTGCGTCGCTCCCCTCGCGGGAGCGTGGATTGAAATTTATAACGCGTACGCGTTTGGGCGCGCAGGGCGTGTCGCTCCCCTCGCGGGAGCGTGGATTGAAATCGAAAAGATCAAGGCCATGTGGACGGACATCCGGGTCGCTCCCCTCGCGGGAGCGTGGATTGAAATTGTGTGCTGGCTCTTGTGTGTCTGAGGCTGATGGTCGCTCCCCTCGCGGGAGCGTGGATTGAAATGGGATGATCCGCAGGATCTCGTATCGCCTGTGGTCAAGTCGCTCCCCTCGCGGGAGCGTGGATTGAAATCTCCCACGTAGGGCTGTCGTCGTTTGCGTTGTTGGGTCGCTCCCCTCGCGGGAGCGTGGATTGAAATTTGGTAATGCCTAACTCATGGTTGGCCAGTGTTGTCGCTCCCCTCGCGGGAGCGTGGATTGAAATGCAAATTTGAATGACTCGGCAAAGCATCGCCCATGTCGCTCCCCTCGCGGGAGCGTGGATTGAAATCACCAACGCCCAGTCTTTCCAGTTCAACATGTGCGGTCGCTCCCCTCGCGGGAGCGTGGATTGAAATTGCGTTGCCATGTTGTAGTTGATTCCGTCAAGAGTCGCTCCCCTCGCGGGAGCGTGGATTGAAATTATACGCAAATGGATTTTTAACCAACAGGCTCTCAGTCGCTCCCCTCGCGGGAGCGTGGATTGAAATACTCACGTAAGACGCAACTGCAA
>JAJPZY010000097.1:19313-23001 GCA_021204085.1 Clostridiales bacterium
GCAACTGCAATTGAGTTTTGTCGTCGCTCCCCTCGCGGGAGCGTGGATTGAAATCTTGTTTGCCCCATATTGTTTCTGCCATCGTGGCGGTCGCTCCCCTCGCGGGAGCGTGGATTGAAATACTGTGAAGCCATCTGCAGGTCTCTCTTGCGATCGTGTCGCTCCCCTCGCGGGAGCGTGGATTGAAATACTCACGTAAGACGCAACTGCAATTGAGTTTTGTCGTCGCTCCCCTCGCGGGAGCGTGGATTGAAATCACAGTCACAACGGCAAAGCCATGTTGCAGCTCCGTCGCTCCCCTCGCGGGAGCGTGGATTGAAATCGGGAATGCCGCCGTGATGTCTGACAGCCCCGACGGTCGCTCCCCTCGCGGGAGCGTGGATTGAAATCACAGTCACAACGGCAAAGCCATGTTGCAGCTCCGTCGCTCCCCTCGCGGGAGCGTGGATTGAAATTTTACTGCCATGGTTTGGTCCTAACTTTAATATGTCGCTCCCCTCGCGGGAGCGTGGATTGAAATTTTCCACTTCCACCATGTAAAGCGCATGGTCATCGTCGCTCCCCTCGCGGGAGCGTGGATTGAAATAGTTTCTTCCCGTCGCAAACCAAACATTGCGAATATGTCGCTCCCCTCGCGGGAGCGTGGATTGAAATAATGGCAATCGCCGCACTGAAAAAGCAGGAGCCGGTCGCTCCCCTCGCGGGAGCGTGGATTGAAATATCAATATCGCATTGGCATATTGTGTGTCGATCCTGTCGCTCCCCTCGCGGGAGCGTGGATTGAAATACACCACGTATCCATCTCACAGTCCTCATACAAGTCGCTCCCCTCGCGGGAGCGTGGATTGAAATACACCACGTATCCATCTCACAGTCCTCATACAAGTCGCTCCCCTCGCGGGAGCGTGGATTGAAATCGGTTGGTCATCGACCACAATTCCGACTATGACGTCGCTCCCCTCGCGGGAGCGTGGATTGAAATCAGACTCCACGTCAGGCCGAACCAGATCACGTGATGCGTCGCTCCCCTCGCGGGAGCGTGGATTGAAATAGGGAATACCAGTTAAATGTATTGAGAACGGCGTGTGAGATATGCACGGCTCTGGATGGAAAACACTTCAAGATTGATGACATGATGCCCGGAACGAATGCGCCGTCGATACGCCCTTTTGTAGGTGCTCGGTTTCTGTCACTTCTAATGAGAAATTATACAACGAGTGGTTGGATAGTTATCAGAATCACGGACTTGATTATGAAACGTGGAAAAAGCAGAGGCTAGGGTAAAGTTTTTGTAGGAAAAATAAAATAGATATAAAAGAAGCACCTTTTCTGTGCTAGGATTGAATGTAAGCAAAAATAAAAATCCAAAGAAAGAGGTGCTTCTATGAATAACAGTATACATCAATTCATGACAAAAGGAATAAAAAATTTAGAAAAAGTTTTTGATGTCTATTCGCATGACCTTTCTAAAGTAGCAGAAATGGTCTCGGGTGTGTCAGACAGTGTTCTGAAATTCGGCAGGTCCATCATCGCTGAAGAATGGGAATTTTGCGACCAACTGTTGTATGACAGGAAAGACCTGAGGCCTGGATGGCATGTGATCCGGAGGGACACTGTGAGTAAGCTCACATCCCTGGGTGAAGTAACTTACCAGAAAACGTATTTCCGTAACCCTAAAACAGGCGAACGGTGTTATCTCCTTGATAAACTGATGGAATTCCAACCAAAGGAGCGTCTTACGGAAGATGCGATCGCGAGGATTCTGGATGAGGCAGCAGACAGCAGTTACCGGAAGGGAGGGTTGAATGCGAGTATTTCCGGCGATTTCGTTAGCAAGGAAACCGTGATGGATAAGATCCACCAGTTGAAATTCCCCGCAGTTGATGTGCCGGAAGAAAAAAGAAAGTTGACAACGCTCTTTATTGATGCGGATGAAGACCATGTATCCCTGCAGTATCTTACAGACAAAGGAGAACTTAAGGATTCGCGGAGGAAAACCTTCATGCCAAAGCTGGTTTACGTTTATGAAGGGATCGATATGGAAGGAGACAGGCATACGCTTGTTCACGCAAAATATTTTGGCGGTGGATACGAGGGCAGCAACGGGGTGAAACAGCTGTGGGAGGAAGTGTATGATTATATCGGGAAAGCGTATGATGAAGAAGTTTTAGAACGGATTTATGTAAACGGTGACGGGGCAGAGTGGATACAATCAGGTGCCAAAGCGCATGGGAAGGCAAAGTTTGTCCTTGATAAATACCATATGCATAAATATATCATTGCTGCCACGTCACACCTTCTGGACAGTGTGCAGGATGCCCGCAGCGAGATCTGGAGGGCAATCAACGGAAAAAGGAAATGGCAGGCAAGGGCGGCATTTGAAAAGATACTGGCTGCCACAGAACCCGAAAGTAAGCGGAAAGCGGTAGAAACGTCCATGAATTACGTACTGGGACACTGGCCGGCAATCATGAACGGTGTCAGGAACCGGAAAGATAACATCCACTGCAGCGCAGAGGGGCATGTCAGTCATATTTATTCTGACCGGATGAGCTCCCGGCCACTTGGCTGGTCTGTTGTCGGTGCTGACAAGATGGCGAAGTTGCGGGTATACAAGAAAAATGGAGGGGATATGCTGGTGCTGGTGAGATATCAGAAAGAAAAGCTTCCAGAGGCAGTCGGTTCGGAGGAAGTCATATACAGCGCCAGACAGATGCTGATCATGGAGCAGGCAAATCGGAGACGTGTAGAAGAAAAACATGCAGATGTCCCCACTTACACAATCCCATATCGGCAGATCAAGAAGATCGCTGCCCTGAAAAATAATATTTGGGGATTGTAAAACGGAGCAAAAAGCATTACAGTAGGAATAGCATAATCTCAGCATGTCGCAAAGGGGCAGCTCTGTCTATTCAATTCCTACAATAAACTTACACTATCAAAGCAGAGATCGAGCGTTGCAAATAATGAAAAACGTGATATAATGACATAAAAAGGAAAATACACTAGAGATGAATTTGCAATTTTTTTTCGCAGAAAAAGATATAAAAAATCAAAGTTCAGATTCATTGAAGCGGGCAATAAAGAAGTATGAAGCACGCATTGCCGACCATAAAAGCAAAATTTCAGATTCGGCTTCATGGTATTCAGAATGGGATACATATGATAAACGGTATCAAGAAGGATTAAAAAGACATTGGAATAAGGAAATAGGGGTGTTTTCTCAGTCTATACAAGATAGAATAGATGAGTTAAAAGAAAGGGGTGACTATAATGAGCAAGCTTAATGAAGAATCGTTGAAATATATTATCACAAGGTTGGTTGATAACGCTAATGATGCAGTTGAGGAAAGCGAAAAAGATAAAAAAGACGCTTTTAATCAGGGTCGCAGGCTTGCATATTTTGAAATGTTGGATATTTTAAAAAGTGAACTGGATGCAAGGGATGCAGATTTAAAGAGTTTGGGATTGAATTTTGACGTAAACAAGGTGGCGTAAAAGTGGCAAGTAAATAATTCATAAGCATCTGACGATTGTCGGGTGCTTTTTTATATAATAGGAAAGTTCGCCATCTGGCGAACTATTGAATTAAAAAAGCCCGCGCGGAGGCGGGCATGGCAAACAGACGATGTTAAAAGGGAGTATGAAAAAAAGTCTGTAAAAGTTTAAATGTTAGGTCTTCTATGAT
>JAJPZY010000043.1 GCA_021204085.1 Clostridiales bacterium
ATCAACTTATCATAGAAGATCTGATATATTTACAGAAATAAATTCACACACTCAAACAATCATCGCGGGCATCCATGCAGAAGCGGTATGGAACTATGTGCAGAAATCTGAGACGCTAAGTAGCGAGGATGTAATGGAAGTGATAAAACACCCCATCTGATCTGATATCAGCTATTAAGGCAAAAAAAATACAGGCACGCCATTTCCGCCTATATTATCACACATTTAATTCGTATAATAGTGGTTTGTTTTGCCTTTTCCGTTTAAAAGTTGTGTATATCAAGACGTACCAGAACAAAAGGCGCGAACCACCTATGACAACATCCTGCGCCTGGTGAAAGATCCGGAAGTCTGTGATCCGATCCGCTTCTTAAGGGAACGTGAGGTTGTGCATTTCCAGCGGTTCGGCGAAGGACTTCGTCTGGTGACCGAAAGACTGAACGAGAAAAACTTCTATGCGTTTAACCCTGAATTCGACATTGTGCCGGCCGGGAAGAGTTGCTGTAAAGAAGCATAAAGATGCGCTGATACACGGCAGAAATAAAAAGCAAATATTGATCAAAGGTCATAAATCAACAGGGCTGCAGGAATGCAGCCCCGTTTGAATATTTATTTTATGTTTCGATATCCATACCCGGATGATCACCATTTCGAGAACAGTTTTTGTATCATCCTCTGCAGCGTGATCACGATCTTCTGAATGTATGGTATCCGGCAGTTCCGGGATTGCCACATCCGACATTTCATATGTTAATTCCACATTTTCGACAGAACTTACTGTTAATATATTCGTATAAGAGCCGGTCTTTACATAATTCCATACATTTAAAGCCGCTGTTGGCATCCCGTCTGGATAGAACATTGCCTGATTATCCCATTCGCTTCCGCCATATGTTCCTACGGTTTCTTTGTCATAATCCTGTGCGTAGCTTGTTGCCCATCCGGAACCTATGGTTTCCCAGATCTCCCGGTTAGCTTCAATCTGTGCAGTAAGCTCATCGCCCTCAAGACCTGTTGTGTCTCCGACTGTAATCCATGCAGGGGATCTGGTCTACCTCAATAACAGAATCAACCATCGACGAGTCTCCAATGGCATACAAACCGATGGCTGAGATTTTGGAAGTGATCGGGGGAGACGGTCGATGTAGTCGCTATCATCAAACCGGTGTATAATTACAAAGCCAGTTGATTCGTTTCAACAAAATTAATGGAGGGTTGCGAAGACAGCCCTCCTCTTTGCTATAAACAATAGTCATCAAATGCATGTTGATGATGAGATATATGTATTCGTCTTTCTCTTTATATTTGGACATCCTCAATATCAATATTATTTAATTCCTCAAAAAACTTATCTTGAAATCTTGAAAAATAAGTTTTTATATCATTCCAATTGTAATCTATCATAGTTGTAGGTAATTTTTCAGATTCTGCGTCATCAAAATAATTTAATCCCATTCCTATATATGAAAAGTCTCTGTCTACGCCGAATTTAATGTAAAGCCCTTCAGATAAGTCTTTTGCGGAAAAATCAGTATTGTTGAGGATCTGATACAAATCGAAAAAAACCTTCTTTGCGCCACGTCCACCAATAGCGGCTGCCTTCATGACAGCAATATCATCAATACTTGCCATATTAAGTCTTGGAAAATCACTATCTGTTACATATGATCGTATCATTGTATTAGGATAATGGAAAAAGCTCACCTGCACGCCATTAATATTTACGTCACAAGTACCTGTCGTGATATTAAGAAGGCGTGTTTTCCCTACTTGTGTTGCAAGTTGCAAATACAGATTTTCAGCATTAAAACTTTCTGGCACGAAAAAATCGAAATCATAAGATTCTCTCCAACCTGTCTGAAGCGATAATGCTGTGCCTCCAGCCATATAATATTCGCTAAGATTGATTTTTGACGATATCGTGTGCAGTAAAGCTATACGGTCGGAATCCAAGATTTCTAAATGACTCAATATGTCCACTCCTTCCCAGCTTCATTCTTTACTCTGTAATATGCCATTTCACTTCTCTCTATATGATATTTTTTTTGGAGATAATTAGCAACAATAGGATTAAGTGCTCTTCGATGTTTAGCAGCCTCCTTAATTTCATCATCTGTAAACTGTTGAGTCACCCAACGGATTCCAGGCATACCTTCATGTGTGTATAATCGCGTAATGATAAAATCCTTATTATCATTTATATCCAATTCATCCCATTTTGTATCCCAAAAACAATGTTTAAATTCATCTGGTATTTGGTTTTTCATGAAAGACACCTCATTTATAAAATGATAAATTATTTCTTCATTAGTATACCACAAATTATAAGGAATGACACAGATTGCAAAATTTTCTACGCCTATCTCACATCTCCCATTGCCATAACAGCTACAGGTGGAACTGAGTTCCTCTCTGGACAAGCCCCAGAAAGCGAATAATCCGCATAACAGAAATCCTTCCCCTTCTTTCCCCATTTTACTTATGAAATCTTATAACTAAAGGAGGAACTGCACATGTATAAGCTGGATGAATTGGGTGAGTTTTTGGAAAGGCTTGCAAAAAATGAGGAAACTGTTGGTGCCCAAGCCTTAAGGGCAAAGAAGTATAAGAAAAGTTATATGAATCTGAAAAAACAGATCGCTGATACTGCTTCGGAAGCGTTCAGTGCGATTACCGCTTCTTACCTGTACCTTCAGGGTGACTCTTCCGCTGCCCTTGAAAATGTCGATGACGGCATTTACAACGACCTGATCGATGCGTGGTTGATTGACGGGACATGGTACAAGGATGATCACACCTTCCTCTCCGCCCCTCCTGCTGACCATTCTTCTTTTGAAATGGAATATGCTCTGGAAATGGAAGCATATGGGAAAGGAATGGGAAAAGAAGAGGAAAAGCATGCGGCTTAAGGAAAAAACAGTGCCTACGATTGCAGGCACTGTTTTTTTAAGCCTCTTGCCAAGGGGCGGAACTCAGTTCCGTTCCATCGAATTTACTTTGAAATCTTTACGCTTTTCTTACTGCTCCAACCGGAATAATACTTTGTCCCGTCCACTGTTTTATAGGTACGGATTCTGACATAATATTTTTTGCCTTTTTTAAGGCTTGAAATCGTCTTTTTGACTGAAGACGCACTCTTCACTGTCAGAGTTTTATTTCCGCTCTTAAATTCGCTGTCAGTGGAATACTGAATCTGGTAGCCGGTCACGCTGCTTATCTTTGACCACTTTACTGTCATCTTTTTAGATGATGAGTTCTTCACGCTTGACAATGAAGGTGTTGTTAAGCGGACAATGGTCTTGCTTGTGTAGCTGCCCTTCGTGCTGCCGCTATATGGTTTTACAGCGTAAATGTAAGTCTTTCCATTCTTACTCTTTACAGAGGTATCGGAATAGCTTACCGTTGAACCGCTGGTGATCGTTGCGATCTTCTTAAAAGAACCGCCGCTGGTTTTCCGGTACACATAATAGCCCTTTGCACCGGATACTTTGCTCCATTTCACGGTTATGCCTTTGGAGGTATTTTTAAGGCTCGAAATCTTGCCTGCCTTTAAATATTTGATGCTAAGGCCGGTGCTGTCATAGCTGCTGGTATTGGATGTTCCATCAGCATTAATGCAGCGTACCGTATAATAATAGGTCTTACCGCTCTTGGCAGTCGTATCTGTATAGCTGGTAGATGTTGTATCCCCAATTTTTTTCCACGAACTGTCAGATGTCTTACGGTAAACCCTGTAGTTCTCAGCGCCAGTTACAGATTCCCAGGAAACCTTCACGCCCTTTGTTGTGTTAGTAACGGAGGAAAGTTCCGGAGTCTTACATTTCACCTTAATTGTCAGTGTAGTCTTTGCACTGTTATAATTATCTGTACCCGCAGCCGAAACCGTGATCGTCACTGTACCGGCAGATACGCCTGTCACAAGGCCTGAGCTGCTTACTTTCGCGATGGAAGTATTGCTGGACTTGTAACTTATGCTGCCCTGGCCCGAAGCAGTAATCTGTGCCGTATCGCCTGCAAAGATACTTGAGGAGGCTGTAGTAGCTGTGACTGTCTGGTCAGCTTTACTGATCGTAAAAGGCATATCTACGGATCCATTATAACTGCCAGTACCGGTGATAGTGGCTGTCGCTGTGCCGGCATTTATATTATTATAATAAGTGACCTCATAATCTGTTCCCAGTGTCAAGGTGTTTCCGTTCATATCTTTTACGATAACAGCAGGTTCCTTCTCTTCCCCGTCATAAATATAGTCTGTCGTCTGTAATGTAATCTCGCATTCAGAAATGAAAAAAATTTCTTCCCCGCAGATGACGCAAACTCCATTCTCAATCGTATGACCGGTTGAAGGAATTGTTTCTGTATAGGTGTCTCCGCAATTTCCACATGTATAGGTAATCGTACCATCTTCCGTACAGGTTGC
>JAJPZY010000089.1 GCA_021204085.1 Clostridiales bacterium
GACGTAACGTGCGCGGCGAGAATTTGAAAATGGCTCAAGAATGCCTTAAAACCGCCATTCCTGAGCCGTTTTTTATCTTCTAAGTGTCAAAGATCGGATTATAGCATGCAAAAAAAATGATTGCAAGCCATATTTCGGATAATTTTCAATCAAAAATCAATCAGAAAAATTTCCGGTGTCTTACCTGATTGATAAATTCCCGGTTGTTCCTTGTCTTTACAAACATTCGCAGGATCGATTCTACGGCATCGTCTGTTTTCATTCCGTTTAATGCTCTGCGCATGATATCTACCGCTTCTCTCTCATCCCGGTTCAGCAAAAGATCCTCTCTCCGTGTGCCGGACTTTACGATATCGATTGCCGGGAAAATTCTCTTTTCGGAAAGCTTTCGATCCAGGATCAGTTCCATATTACCGGTGCCCTTAAACTCTTCATAGACCACATCGTCCATCCGGCTTCCGGTATCTACCAGTGCTGTCGCAAGAATTGTCAGGCTGCCGCCCTCACGCATGTTTCTGGCCGCGCCGAAAAAGCGCTTTGGCATATGCAGCGCCGCCGGATCAAGTCCTCCGGAAAGTGTTCGCCCGCTCGGAGGAACAACCAGATTATACGCACGCGCCAGACGGGTAATGCTGTCCAACAAAATCATAACATCCTTTTTATGCTCTACCAGACGTTTTGCCCGCTCAATTACCATTTCCGAAACACGTTTGTGATGTTCCGGGAGCTCATCAAACGTAGAGTAAATAACCTCCACATTTCCTCCCTCGATAGCCTCCTTCATATCCGTAACTTCCTCCGGCCGCTCATCAATCAGTAAAATGATCAGATGCATGTCCGGATTATTTGCTTTCACAGAAGCTGCGATTTCCTTTAATAATGTCGTCTTACCTGCTTTCGGCTGGGAAACAATCATTCCCCGCTGACCTTTGCCAACCGGAGCGATCAGATCCACGATACGCATGGACATTCTGGAGGAACTGATGCCGCCCGCCGATGTTCCCGGCATCTCCAAACGAAGCCGCTCATTGGGAAAAATCGGTGTCAGATCTTCAAACGGAGTCCTCTGTGCCGCCACGGAAGGACTCACATCATTAACAGTAGAAATATATAACAAAGCGGAAAACTTTTCCCCCTGAGAACGAACTCTCTTGTTTCCTACAATAATATCTCCGGTCTTCAAACGAAAACGGCGAATCTGCGACGGAGAAACATATACGTCATGATCCCCCGGCAGATAATTTTCACAGCGGATAAATCCATACCCGTCCGGCATAACTTCCAGTATGCCGGACGCTCTCTCCCCGCTGTCCAAATCCGACATGGAAATTCCCTCTGATTCCATCTTCTGAGCGGTCCGGTCGTCAATCGTCCGTATGCGCTCGTCCGCCGAGCTGTCATGATGACCCGTCCTTACCGCCCTGTGCCGGGGTTCATCTGACCTGGAGTCTTTGGCCGGCACAGAATATTTTTTTCCTTCCCTGACTGCACCGGTTCCGGAACTTCTTTCCTTTCTGAACGTATCAGGGTGTTTTTCACGCTGTTTCACCTCTTCCGTAAAAGCTTCCCCCTGCGGCATCTCATTCTCCGTATTATCTGCAGCTGGATCCAACTGCTGCGACACAGCGTTTTCCGGATTTTCTGTATCACGGTCTCCTCCATTGTGCTGTGCGTTCGCATTCATATCCTGCGTTTCTTCTTCTGAAACCACAGCCTCTTCCGTTTTCGCCGGCGCTTCTTCTGTCTTTACCGCCTGCGCATCCATCTCATCCTGTTCCAGCATGCGTTCAATCAGCTCCGACTTTTTCAACGTGGAAATCCGTTTCATACCACGAGCTTTCGCAAGATCTTTGAGAACGGCCAGGGAAAGGCTCTCATACTTTTCTCTCATTCTTACCTCCAGTCTTCTATCCTTCTGACATATATAATCTGTTTGCTATCCAACTACCGCATTCTAAAGGGGTTTTTCGTCAGAACTGACGTTTACGAGATAGTCATTTGGATTATTATACACCCTATAATGTAAAAATGATAGCCCCCAATTTCTCTTGATTTGTAAAAATATCAATGGTATGATAGCAATGAATAATTACAAAGGAGCGATATTACATGGATTTAAATGAAAAAGCACTTATTTTACATAAAGAGTGGGGCGGAAAGTTAAATACGGTTCCCAAAGCCCCTGTCAACACCCGCGAGGATCTCGCCATTGCCTACACCCCCGGTGTCGCAGAACCCTGCAGAGTGATCGCGAAAGATCCTGAGGCAGCCTATACCTACACCATGAAAGCGAATACCGTTGCTGTCGTCTCAGACGGAAGCGCTGTTCTGGGTCTGGGAAACATCGGCGCACTCGCCGCCATGCCGGTCATGGAAGGTAAATGCGTCCTTTTTAAGGAATTCGGCGGTGTCAATGCCGTACCCATCGTTTTAGATACACAGGATCCGGATGAGATCGTCGCTGCAGTGACAGCAATTGCTCCCACTTTCGGCGGCATTAATCTCGAGGACATCTCCGCACCCAGATGTTTCGAAATTGAGGAGCGGTTAAAGGCGGCACTGAAAATCCCGGTATTTCACGACGACCAGCACGGGACAGCGATCATCGTACTGGCCGGCATCATCAATGCACTGAAGCTGACCGGCAAGAAAAAAGAAGACTGCCGTATCGTCGTAAACGGAGCCGGAGCCGCCGGAATTGCCATTACCAAACTTCTCCTGAGATACGGTTTTAAACATGCCATTCTCTGTGACAGCAAAGGCATTGTCAGCAAGGATAATGACAATCTGAACTGGATTAAGCGGGAGATGTGTGAAGTGACCAATCTGGAGAATAAAAAGGGTACACTTGCCGATGCCATGGTCGGCGCGGACATCTTCATCGGTGTTTCCGCTCCCGGTATCGTCTCCCAGGATATGGTTCGATCCATGAATAAGGATGCCATTATCTTCGCCATGTCCAACCCGACCCCGGAAATCATGCCGGATCTGGCAAAGGCTGCCGGAGCAAAAGTAGTCGGCACCGGCCGGAGCGATTTCCCGAACCAGGTCAACAACGTCATCGCTTTCCCTGGCATCTTCAAGGGAGCTCTGGAGGGGCGCGCTGAACAGATCACGGAAGAGATGAAACTTGCCGCTGCTCTCGCGATTGCAGGCCTGATCAGCGATGAGGATTTGAATGAGGATTATATCCTGCCCGAAGCCTTTGATCCGCGTCTGGCGAACGCTGTCGCCGAAGCGGTAAAAGCGAATATCCGTTAAGGACAAAATTACTACTCACTACTATTCACAGTCCTCCACCTCACATGCGCAACATCATAAAGGAGAAACAAATGGCTGAACTGGATACCATGTACCGCATGATCATTCTGTATATGCTGGACAAGGTGGAATATCCCCTGACCAACACACAGATTACGAACTTTATTCTGGAAAAAGATTATACAAATTATTTTACGGTACAGCAGACCCTCTTTGACCTTCTCTCCACCGAACTGATCACAGCGGAATCGACACACAGCAACACCCGCTACCGCATTACAGATGAAGGGCGGAAGACCCTGCGCTTTTTCGAAGATAAAGTGTCTCCGGAAATCCGGGAAGATATCAACACCTATTTCGCGGAGCATCATTATGAACTCCGTCAGGAAACCAGTGCCTATGCGGACTACTACAAAGCTTCCGGAACCGGTTATCAGGTGAGATGCCGGATTAAAAACCTTGAACAGGATGAGGTCGATCTGACTCTGGCGGTCCGCACACGTGAGCAGGCGGAAGCAGTCTGTACGAACTGGGAGAAGGATTACACGGAGGTGTATTCCATGCTGATGGACATGCTGGTGAAGTGAAAAACCGTTGACAATTTATTTCATTTGTTTTAGTATAAAACCAGCTAAGGAACGTGGCGGGTTCCCATAAAGCCAAAAACGAGCCCCAGAGTGGTCAGACTCTGGGGCTCTTGCTCGTTTTGGTGAGCTATTCCATTCAGGCTGTTGCTGTTTAATCATCTCCGTCCAGCTATTTGCATATGTAGTAGCCAACTACACTTGCGATGACGGAGATAAGAAATGTGGCGGGAATATCTCCCATAAAACTCACCTCCTTCCGCCGGAAAAAGTCAACAGCAAAAATATATTAACATGTTTGAATCATAAAATCTACGCTTATTTGGTTTCGTTCGTTAATGCGTATAGTTCTCATCAAAAAAAGTACCGCAACTTAACTGTCACGGTACTTTTCAACATTCACAATATCATTCACAGAATAATATTTACGAATACTCAGAACTTCCCGGCCTTCGCTGCTTCCTCTACGCTAACAGCCACTGCCACCGTCATACCGACCATAGGGTTGTTGCCTGCGCCGATGAGACCCATCATCTCCACATGCGCCGGTACGGAAGAAGATCCCGCAAACTGTGCATCGGAATGCATTCTGCCCAGAGTATCGGTCATACCATAGGAAGCAGGGCCTGCCGCCATGTTATCCGGATGAAGGGTACGTCCTGTGCCGCCGCCGGATGCCACGGAGAAGTACTTTTTACCCATCTCCACACACTCTTTCTTATATGTGCCTGCAACCGGATGCTGGAAACGAGTCGGGTTCGTGGAGTTTCCGGTGATGGAAACGCCGACGTTCTCATGATGCATGATCGCTACGCCTTCCTGAACATCATCAGAGCCATAGCACTTTACAGTTGCGCGAAGACCGGTGGAAAACGGCTTCTCATAAATAATGTTCAGCTTCGCCTCTTTATAATCGTACTTCGTCTCCACGTAGGTAAAACCATTGATACGGGAGATGATCTGCGCAGCGTCTTTGCCGAGACCGTTTAAGATGACACGCAGCGGTTTCTGACGTACTTTGTTTGCCTTCTCCGCAATACCGATCGCGCCCTCTGCTGCTGCGAAAGACTCATGACCTGCCAGGAAGCAGAAGCACTCGGTCTCCTCCTCCAGAAGCATCTTGCCGAGGTTGCCGTGTCCGAGACCTACTTTACGATGATCCGCAACAGAACCGGGGATGCAGAAGGACTGAAGGCCCTCTCCGATTGCCGCCGCTGCCTCAGAAGCCTTGCGGCAGTTTTTCTTAATCGCAATCGCTGCACCTACAATATAAGCCCAGCATGCATTTTCAAAACAGATCGGCTGAATGGCTTTGATCTGATTGTAAACGTCGAGTCCGGCATCCTTTGTGATCTTCTCTGCCTCCTCAATGGAAGCGATGCCATATGTATTTAAGACCGCATTGATCTGGTCAATTCTTCTCTCATAGGATTCAAATAATGCCATGGTATCTTACTCCTTTCTCGGGTCGATGATCTTCACTGCATCGGCTACACGACCATACTGGCCCTTTGCCTTCTCCCATGCAACGTTGGGCTCATCGCCGTTTTTGATAAAGTCTGTCATCTTTCCGAGGCTTACAAACTGATAGCCGATCACCTCGTCATTTTCATCAAGAGCAAGACCTGTAACATAGCCCTCTGCCATTTCCAGATAACGAACACCTTTTTCCTTTGTTCCGTACATCGTACCAACCTGTGAGCGAAGACCCTTACCAAGATCTTCCAGACCGGCTCCGATTGCAAGTCCGTCATCAGAAAATGCGCTCTGTGTACGTCCGTAAACAATCTGAAGGAAGAGCTCGCGCATCGCGGTGTTGATCGCGTCACAGACAAGGTCAGTATTGAGAGCCTCAAGGATTGTCTTCCCCTGCAGAATCTCCGCTGCCATTGCCGCAGAATGTGTCATGCCGGAACATCCGATCGTCTCTACAAGAGCTTCCTCAATAACGCCCTCTTTTACATTCAGGGTCAGCTTACATGCTCCCTGCTGCGGTGCGCACCAGCCGATGCCGTGTGTAAAACCGGAGATGTCCTCGATTTTCTTTGCGTGGACCCATTTCCCTTCCTCAGGGATCGGAGCGGGCTCATGCTTTGCGCCCTTGGCTACCGGGCACATCATCTGTACTTCTTTGGTGTAAATCATGGTGTGACTCCTTTCCATATAACCCTATTGTTATTTTTTTAACACCTTTACCTATTTTGCCACAATTTTTTTGATTCGTAAAGTGTAATCGACTAAAACCAGGCAGATTTTAGTCGATTACACAATATCAAACCCTCTTAACAACATTCCCCTGCCCTTTATAAATCGAACCTGCCGGGACAACGCCGCGTACAGACGAAAGCGGATAGATACTTGTGCCCGGGCAGATGACTGTTCCGGGATTCAATACAGAGTTGCAGCCGACTTCCACATGATCACCCAGCATAGCGCCGAATTTTTTTCTGCCGGTAGCAATCTCCTCCTGCCCGTCCTTCACCACAACAAGTGTTTTGTCCGATTTTACATTTGAAGTGATGGAACCGGCTCCCATATGCGCTTTATATCCGAGGATGGAATCTCCCACATAATTATAATGCGGTACCTGAACACTGTTAAAAAGAATCACATTTTTTAATTCCACGGAATTGCCGACCACCGCATTCTTTCCGACAATTGCCGACCCGCGGATAAATGCGCAGTGACGCACCTCGGCATCCTCATCAATAATCAGCGGACTGCCCAGAAAAGCAGTCGGCGCCACTTTCGCGGTCTTTGCAATCCACACATGCTCTCCCCGCTTTTCAAAACGCTCCGGATCAAGCGTCTCTCCCAGTTTTATGATGTAATCCGAAAGACCGTCCAGAAGCTCCCAGGGATATTCTGCGGTCTCCATATACGTTTCTGCAATCGTTTCCTTTAAATCATATAAATTTTCAATCCTGCATGCAAGCATTCTGTCTCCTCCTCAATCCTCATTTCTTCTTTGCCTTAACTGCCGCTTTTTTCCGACTATCTGCAGGCTTCTTATAAAACTGCGCGTCCCTCTCGAACATCGCCCGCAGCTGATACTGGTTATTCAGATTCATAACACCGGTGGTACGCATCTCAATGAAACGATTCAGCTTTTCCATGTATTCCTCCGGCGTAACCGTACCCTCGGCCACATAATTTAACCCTTTTTCCCAACTGGCGGTAAGCTCCGGGTTCAGCAAAGACCGGATTGACGCATTCACCACATCAAAGATCATTTCTCCCAGCAATGCCGGGGTGATAATCTGTGTTTTTTTATTCAGTACCAGATACTTATTCGTAACCAGCTTTTTTAAGATCTCAGCCCGCGTCGCACTGGTACCGATGCCGCAGCTTTTAATCTGCGCACGAAGCTCTTCATCCTCGATCAGCTGCCCTGCATTCTCCATTGCAAGGATCATTGAGCCGGAATTATACCGTTTCGGCGGTGAAGTCTCTCCTTCCTTAATCTCATATCCCCTGACAGGAAGCTGCATACCTTTTTTCAGTTTTGATACCAGCGCCAGAAGTTTCTCATCCGAGGATTCTGCGGATTCCGCTCCGGAAGCTGAGCCCTGTGCACTGCTGTCCGCCTGATCTTCCGCGGCAGATGAATTTACGCCCTCTGTCTTCTTTTTCCCGGAAAACGAATAATGCATTACGCGGAGATAGCCCTCCTCGGACAGCACTTTAAAATTAGAAAAGAAGCGCTCCTTTTCCATCCCCACGGTCAGGCTGACCCGTTGGTAGACGGCCGGTTCCATAAAAATCGCAAGAAACCGGCGAACAATTACCTCATATACCTTTACCTGGAGGGGCTTCAGGCTTTTCATTGCTCCAAAACCCTGTCCTGTCGGGATAATGGCATAGTGATCGGTAACCATCTTATCATTCGTGTAGCGCGTTTTCGCAATACTTTTATAACTTCCCTTATCCAGTATCTCCTCCGCAAACACTCTCACGGCGCCGATATTCTTCAACCCGGCAATATTCTTCTGTATTTCTTTTGCAACAGCAGTCGTCAGCACACGGGCATCTGTACGGGGATAAGTGACCAGCTTCTTTTCATAAAGTTCCTGCACAACCTTCAACGTTTCATCCGGACTGATCTTAAAAAGCTTCGCACAGTCATTCTGCAGTTCTGCAAGATTATAAAGCAGCGGCGGATTCTTCTTTTCTTTCTTTTTTTCTATAGAAGCCACCTGAGCTTCCTGCGGCTGAATCTTTTTTAATTCACCGACAAACGCTTCCGCATCCTCCCGTTTTCGAAAACCGTTTTCTTTGTATAGTTTCGGATGACCCCAGACAGAGAAATCTGCTCTCTGCTCCTGTTTTCCGTTTTTATCTTTCCCATCCGGAACCGGCATCCTTCCGGTATCATAGCGGGAGTCGGCGGTCACTCTCCACTCTCCCTCAATCATCGTGCCGCCCACGTCCATCCTGTCAAATACACGGTAAAACGGAGTCTTTACAAAAGCACGGATCTCCCGTTCCCGCCGGACTACCATGCCGAGAACACAGGTCATGACGCGCCCCACAGAAATAACCGCATATTTCTGATTCAGAAAAGAAGCCACCGCATTGCCGTATTTCAGAGTCAGCAGACGGGAAAAATTAATTCCCATCAGATAATCCTCTTTCGCACGCAGGTAAGCCGATTCCGACAGATTGTCATATGCAGACCAGTCTGCCGCCTCACGGATTCCTCTTAAGATCTCCTCCTCCGTCTGCGAGTCGATCCAGACGCGCTTTCTCTTTTTGCTGCTCTCAACCTTCGCCATCTGATCGACCAGGCGGTAGATATACTCTCCTTCCCGCCCGGAATCCGTACAAATATAAATCGTATCCACATCCTTTCGATTCAGAAGGCCGGATACAATCTGAAACTGCTTTTTCACACCGGGAATTACCTCATACTTAAATTCTTCCGGAAGAAAAGGCAGCGTAGAAAGACTCCACTTTTTATATTTTATATCATATGCTTCGGGATAACTCATGGTCACCAGATGACCTACGCACCACGTAACCACCGCATGTTCCGATTCCTGATAGCCGTCATAAGAGTGCATCTCTTCTTTCAGTGCGCGGGCAAACTCCCGGGCGACACTCGGCTTCTCAGCTATAAACAAAGACTTTGGCATACTTCACCCTGATACTCAGATCTGATCAGCTGCAGAAAATGAAAAAATACCCGTCCATGGGGTGTTTTCGTGCAGCCGTATTATCAATTACCTTCCTTATAGTATCGAAATTCGTCCATTCTGTCAATCAAAAAGCAAAACAGCGTCAGACCTCCATTCAAAATTCAGGAAGGTTTCCGGAAAAAACCGAAAAAAAAAGCAAAATAATTCTTGCATTCACAGGCTTCATCTGATAGAATACTTTTGTTGTGAGTCTACGAAATGCGTAAGACTTAGTAAACGCTAAGGAGGTGCAGTCATGGCAAAGTGCAGTGTATGCGGAAAAAGTGTTCATTTCGGAAATAAAGTGAGCCATTCTCATAGAAGATCCAACAAGATGTGGAAACCGAACCTGAAAAAGGTCAGATGCGTTGTGGATGGTACACCGAAAAGGTTGTATGTATGTACACAGTGCCTGAAGAGCAATAAAGTTGAAAGAGCATAGAAATAAAGTGTCGCAAGGCGACACTTTATTTTTTTCATCAACACCTTCTGATATTACCGGCTACTCATCCAGATTCAGCTTTTCTTTTAAATCCTCGGCTGCTGCCTGCCGGGCTTCCTCTTTTGCAGCAGCTTCCTCAGGATGTTTCTTTTCTTCCATCTTTTTCATAAATTTGTTGACAAAATCCGGCACCATATCAAGAATTTTAGAAATATTATCCTGATTTTTCACGGAAACCATGCGGGTCATGCCGTCCTTGATCACCAGAACCGCAGAAGGTGAAATCTTCCCGCCGACACCGCCGCCGCTGTTCTTTTTCTTCTCACCGACAAAAGCACCTGCCCCCATGCCAAAGGAAACATCCACCAGCGGAAGCAAAATGGTATCTTCGATAAAAATCGGTTCTCCAACCACAGTCTTGGAAGATACAAAGCCGTCCATTCCTTTCATCAGTGAATCCACTGTTTTCTGAAAAGTACCATTACCATTGCCGTTTGTCTCTGACATAATGAAACCTCCTCGCAAATCGTTAAGTCATATCCGTTCAATCTTTATCCTGTTTTTTTGAAGTCTTCCCTCTCAGGCCGCCGATAAACGATCTCACATTTTTCTGTCGGATCAGCCGAATCAGAAATACAACTGCATAAATCAGCATCAGCCGCCCGCAAAGATAAATATTTCCTCTTATATATCTCTCTTCCGTCTCAAAATCAGGCACCATTTGAAGATCCGTCTGATAGATAAACGGCAACAGCGCCAGAACACCCACAATCTGTCCGGTCGCCGCCGGGTCACTGAAACCGAATTCCAGCTGCCCCCGGATCTGTCTGGGGCGAACGCGAAAAAGAAATATCTGCAATCCCGGCCAGACAGCATCTAAAAGATTATACTCATTCATCAGGGAACATACATGCACTGCAGCTCCCGCAAACCCGGCCGCCTTCGCCAGCATGCCCTGATCCTGCTCTGCATCTTCATCCGCTTTCTTTTTCTTTTTATCCGCCTTTTTCTTCTTCCTGGCATTTTTCTTTTCCTTATCCAGGAAATCAATCTTTATAAAAAGGACAGACAGTGTCATTTCTGCTTTTTCATTATAAAGAAAACGAAAACGAATCAGGCGAAATAACCAGTTTACCCGAACCCGGTAACGCTGCCGGTCAATATCCGCGTCAACTTCATATGAAATCGGAAGGAAAAGAACAACAGCCAGAATGGCAACCAGCGCAAGAACCACAATTCCTATGATCTTACACACCGTAATAACAATAACCATTCCAGAACCCCATTCCATACGACTTAAAAAAATCAGTTCGCCGTCTGCCTCATATATGCCTCTACGTCCGTATCTCCCCGCAAAGCCAGCGTCCCTGCAACAATATCTGCCGCCAGAAGGTACGCCTCTCTCCGCGTGGCGCCCATACCGATCACATGCAGCCCCTCCCGCGGATAATCCTTCTGCAGCAAAAACAGGCTTGGTATAATCTCAAGTACTGCATGCTCACTCTGTCCAAGCACAATCAAAAACACACATGGATGAGACAGTCCGTCGGAAATCCTGTTCTGCAGCTTGCGGTATCGGTTCCGGCAGCCCTTTCCGATATACATCTGATCATCCCACGTCATCCTGCGCCTCACTTACATCTGTGTAATAGTGTGTCCATTTTACATGTTACTATTCACAGTGATTGAAACATAACTGCAGTCTTGTCGTGCTGGCACGTAAAAGACTGTGGTTATGCTTCAATCTGACCTGTGAAGCAGGAACTCCACCCACATAAGCAATTCCAGCACGTGTTAGCGGGCGGGTGAGCCTGCAAAAAGCAGGCGTGAATTGCGCATGGGGAGTGGAGGACTGTGAATAGTAACAGTAACTCTCTTAACTGTATCTTCAGTAATATTTCCTGCTGCCCCAGAGATTGCTCCTCTTCAGATCCAGATACTCGCCATATGCTTTCTCCAGAATCTGCTTCTCATTCGCAAATTTCAGAAGATGATAGGCCTCATGATATTTATAATATCCGGAGTCCACAAAAAACTCTTCCCTCTGCGGTCTGCTGTAATAACTGTTCGCCATCATCAGGTACCAATACACCTGCTTATTTACCGTATCCTCCGGCACTGAAAATGTATACTCGCTCTTTCCGATATACTTGATGATCACGGCATCTACGCCGGTCTCCTCTTTCACTTCTCTTGCGGCAGTATCCTTATACCCTTCGCCGGGCTCCACAGTGCCTTTCGGAAGAACCCATCCTTCGTATTTGTTGCGGTAATTCTTATACAGCAGCAAAATCTTTCCACGGAATATAACCATACCGCCACAACTGGTTGCCTCAATCATTGCATCCACTCCCTGCGGTTATAAAAACTAAAACAAGTATACGCTTTTCACACAGAAGTTGCAAGCACAAACAAAGACGGTTCTTATTGACGGTTCTTATTGATTAAAATAAACGTCAAACACCGCCTTCGCCACGGGCACCGCAGAAGAGCTGCCGCTGCCGCCGTCCTCCACGATCACCGCAATGGCTATATCAGAATATCCGTCCTTTGACCCGTATCCGATAAACCATCCGTGGCTGTTCCCTGCGCTGTCATACTCCGCCGACCCGGTTTTTCCGGCTGCCGAATAACTCTGTCCGCTTAAAGCTGTGGCTGTCCCGTAAGAGACTACCGCAGACATATATTCCTGAAGAAGAGAGGCGTCCGACTCTGACATCAGCAGCCCATACTCGGAAGAGCTGTACTGTCTGACTAACGTGCCGTTTTCATTTTCAATATGATCCACAATATATGGTGTGTACGCCACGCCATCCTGGTCAATGGCTGCAGCGATCATGGCCATGTGCAGAGGTGTAACCGTAGTATCGCCCTGGCCGATCGCGGTCTGCATAATCTTTGCCGTACCGTCTGATGACGACAGGGAAAAGCTGCTGGACGTGCCGGATAGCGTGCCCGGCAAAGTCGTATTAAACAGCATATCATCCAAAAGCGAACTGAATTGATTCACATTTAACGTCAACCCGATATTTGCATAGGACGTGTTGCAGGAATTCGCAAAGGAGGTAATCAGGTCTTCCGTCCCATGCACCGAGTTGTGGTAACAATGAATCTCATTGCCATCCACAGACAATTCTCCCTCACATTCAAAGGTATATGAATCATAATTCAGGTTCTCATGAACATATTCCAGTATCGTAAAAATTTTAAACACAGATCCGGGCGGATAAGAGCCGGAAGTCACACGGTTTAAAAGGACGGTGCTTGATTCATCATTTACAATGGAATCCCAGTTATCCGCCAGGGTATTCGGATCATAATCCGGCTTTGAAACCATGGCAATCACTTTTCCGGTAGAAGCTTCCAGCACGACCACGGCACCGTCATTATCGCCAAGCGCATTATACGCCGCTGCCTGTACATCATAGTCCAACGTCGTCACCACACTGTCTCCCATGTTTTTCTCATCCTTCAGATCATTTACAATCTGATTCAGGAAAAAAGTATGGGAACGCAGCAGGTTAAAATTGCAGGAAGATTCCACGCCGCCTTTTCCGTTATTGGAATAGCCCACCGCATGGGCAAACATCCTCCCGTAAGGATACGATCTCGTCTCCGTGCCGTCCTCCGCAACATCTGTGGTCGCCAGGACCTCTCCGTCTGCGGAAAGGATATCCCCGCGAATCACGCGCTCCGCATAGAGATCCAGTCTGGAATTATAGGAGCTGTTAATTACCGTGTCGCTTTTCACAATCTGGAAATAAGCCAGATATCCGATCAAAAGGCAGAAAAGCCCCACAAAAAGTCCGGTAATAATTGCAAATTCTCGATTCCTACCAGATTTCTTCGATCTCGTCCTGCCTGTCGAATCCGGACTTTCCCCTCCCGGTTTTTTTACGGTTTCCGCTTTCCTTTGTTTTCTTCTGCTCTTTTTTCTGGTCGGATAATCGTCCAGATCCAGTATTTCGAGGTCGTCTGTCCGGTTTCTTCCTGTTCTGCTCATCTGCTTCTCCTTCATCCTGCCTCAGTATATAAAGGCCCTGAATAATCGCAAACATAAATATGGTACAAAAAATAGAACTGCCGCCGTAACTGATCAGAGGCAGCGTTAATCCGGTAGACGGAATACACTTGATAACTCCGCCGATATTCAAAAACACCTGAATACCGTAGACACTGCCCAGCCCCAACGCAATCAATCTGTAGAACTGATCCTTTAACTGCATGGCAATATTTAAAAACATCAGGAAACAGCTCAGGCAAACTAATATAATACAGATGCCGAAGATCTCTCCCATCTCTTCTACGATTGCCGCAAACACAAAATCCGAACTGCCCACCGGGATTTTCTCCGGAAGGCCCTGATAGAGCCCCAGGCCGAACCATCCGCCGGTACCGATGGCAAAAAGGGACTGCGCCACCTGCCAGCCGCTGCCGCTGATGTTTGCGAACGGATCCAGCCATGCACTGACGCGAACACGGACATGAGAAAACAGCTTCGCCGCGGCAACAGCCGCCAGACACCCGACGCCCATGCCGCCGAAAAAGTAACCCGGCTTTTTGGTCGCTGCATAAAGCATAATAATATAGGTAACAAAAAAGATCAGCGCCGCTCCCAGATCCGTAGATACCACCAGAATCAGCACATGTACGGCCGCAGCAGCCGTTGTGATGCAAACCTGTTTAAAGTCCGTAGACTGGTTAAACATACAGGCCACATAAAATACAAACAGAATCTTTACAAACTCTGAAGGCTGAAAGGTAATGCCTGCAATGGTAAAGGACAGATAGGCACCGCCGGACATCTGCCCCAACACCAGCACCACGCCCAAAGCCAGTATGCCAATCGCACAGTATGCCCAGGTAAACTTACGCAAAAACTTCAGCTTCCGCACCAGCAGCGGAACAAAAATCGTGACCACAGAAGCCAGAACCGCGATTTCAAACTGCTTCAACGCACTGTCAAAATCCAGCCGGGTCAGGATAATAAATCCGATGATCATCAGCATACACATATGATTGACCACCAGCCTTGCTGCCTTTTTGTAAATGACCCGGTAGATCAAAAACAAAAAAAGGATAAACGCCACCTGCGCAGCATAAAAAATCAGTATTTTAATCTCTTTTTGTGCAGCAAATAAAACGATAAACGCATCCAGATGGATCAGGAACATACAGGTCGTCTGACTCTTATAGATTCTCCGCCGCCGCGTTCCGTTCGTAATGCGCAAAACTGCAAAGCTGTAGTAAGTATAGATCATAAACAGAAGGATCATCACATATTTCGATGATTCTGTGATCAGATGCAGCATGAATTTTCCTCCATTATTGCCTGTCAGATACTGTATCAGTCAACTCCGCGCCGAAAATGTCCGGTAGTAAATCCGTGCTCCGACACAGGCGCCCGCAGCTGCTCTCCCGCCGGAAAACTTCTCCGGTAATCGCTGAGAATCCCTCTGACCTGGTCCGTGTTCTCCGTTACAAAAGATATCCGGTAAGAACCAAATCCGATTTTTTTCACAGGATCTGCCTGGTGGAAAAGGTACAGCGGCTGACTATTGTAAATGACATTATAACAGTCTCTGCAATTTCTGTTTATTAAAAATTTCTTATCCTGCCGGTCGACAAGAAAAAGTCTGCGGCCGTCCGGCTCTTTTTTCATACAATGCAAATAATTTTTATACGCACACTGCGCGGAAATCATCATCGGCTGATAACCGTAGAGGCAAAATTCCGCGTGCTCATTCGGCATGTGCGATAGTTCCTTCCGGTTTAATTCAAAAGAGGCCGTGTAACTATGAAAACCATACGTAGAAGAACAATTCGTGTTTCCGTCAGCAGCCATCCGCTGATCAGCAGCAGCACATTTTCGGGAAAAATCTTCAAACGCTCTGTAAGCGGCCTCGGAATAAATATACAGATTATAGTCCAGGGAAATCTTTCCCGGCTGCAAGCCAAGCTCATTCAGGCAGAAGCCCAGGCTGTCATAACTGCGCACCCGGATTGTGTCAAACTGCCGAAGGATATCCTGAACCGCTTTGCCTGAATAACGGGCGGATGTATCCATACGGAAAACATAGGGGAAACAGTATGCCGCCTGCTTTCCGGCTGCATGAATCTGCTGCTGCGCCTCGTAAAGCAGATGGATGTATTCCTCGTCAGAATCCGTTCCTTTCAGAGAAGTCCGCGCCTCCGTAACAATTGTTTTCCGTCTGTTCCTGTGGGAGAGCACTTCCTCCGCAGAGAAATCCAGCGAAATCATATCAACAAAAGGATACTGCAGAGCTTCCCTCAGCTGCTCCCATGTAGAAACCTGTACATTCAGGAACGGAGTCTTTGAAGCGTTCCCGGCTGCTTCGGATCGTCTGTCCGCATTTATTTCTTCGCCCGTCAGCCTCCGGTGCGCGGAAGATAGCAGGTCCTCTTTCAACCGGCAAAACGCCGCTCTTCGCAGCTCATTCAACTGCCTGACAGGGACAAAGCAATCCGAATCTATTTCCACTTCCAGAGAAGAAAGTTCAAAAGGGGTATCACCGGTTTTCGAAAGACGTTCTCTCACGTCAGCTTCTGACAGCGGCCTTTTTTCGGCAGCTGCCGCCGGCTCACCGGCAACGGTCACAGAAATTGCTCCATAACCGGCATCCGATTTTTTCATCATACGCTTCGAATCGGAACAAACCTGCAGAGTCAGATCCACAGGCTCCCCGACCCGAAGAACCGCCTTCCCCTCCACCGGAATCTTCTGCAATTCCATCTGCCTGTACACACGCGCCGCATTCTCACTGCTGTGTGAGGAATCATGCAGAGTCATCATCTCCCTGCCATTCCTCATCTCATAATATCCGCGCGTAAAACCATTTCGATTCCCGAGAGCCAGGAGATCTTCTTTATCCTTCTCTTCCACCGAAAAATGCTTCGGTGCGGTCTCATAAAGATCCAGATATTTCCGGTAAATCTGCGTCACCCCGGCGGCATATTCCAGGGATTTCATCCGCCCCTCGATCTTAAACGAATAAATCCCGGCCTCGCATAACTGCGGAATCAGTTCCAATGCGCACAGATCTTTCGGACTCAACGGATATTTCTCTTTTTTTCGAATCGCAGCACCATCCGCATCAACGACCCGGTAGGGCAGCCGGCAGGGCTGCGCACACCGCCCACGGTTTCCGCTGCGGCCGCCGATCAGGCTGCTCATCAGACATTGTCCGGAATAACAGTAACACAGCGCCCCATGGACAAATGACTCAATCTCTGCACCTGTCTCATCATAAATCCGGCGGATTTCCGGAAGCGACAGTTCTCTGGCCGTCACAATCCTGCCTGCACCCTGATCAATCAGGAATCGGGCGCCATCGGCATTCGCGACAGACATCTGTGTACTGGCATGAACCGGGAGCTCCGGGAAATATTTCCGCACAAATTGAAATACGCCAAAATCCTGTACGATAATGGCGTCCAATCCATGTTCATAATACGGTTTTAAATAGCGATACAGCGCTTCGCCGGTCTCGAGGTTCTTTAAAAGGGTGTTGACCGTCAGGAAAATCTTCTTTCCATGCAGATGCGCCAGATCCAGAACCTCAAGAATCTCCTCCTCCGAGAAATTCTGTGCAAAAGCCCGGGCACCGTACTTCTCCCCGCCAAGATAGACCGCGTCCGCACCGGCCGCAAGAACCGCCCGGCAAATCTCAGGAGATCCCGCGGGCGCAAGCAATTCATGCTTCATCTCTTTTTTCGTCCTTCCAGGCGCTCCAGCTTCAGCTCCGTATCCACCAGCGTCTGCTTCAGCTCCGCCAGCTCGTTCTCCTTTAAACGCAGGTCATTTTTCAGCTGCTCAATCGTATCCTGTGCCGCAATCAATTCATCCGCAATATTCAGCTCAATCAAAATCGGCTTCAGGTCAGTGGGAAGCGCCTTGTACGCATCCGTTTCCTCCATTGACTGAATCATATGGTTGACATAGGAAGCCACCTTCTGAATATGAACCTCGTCATCCGATCCGCCCATCGTCAGAATTTTCCCGCCAACCACTACCTGTACCAGATGTGTCTTCGTCATGATTATATCCTCTTTCGCCCGTTATTATAAATTATAATACAAAAAAATATTAGCATATCTTCCGATGGTTCGCAATTCATTTCTACGCTTCTTTCGCTATTCCAAAATGAAGATACGCCTGTTCTGTCGCCACACGGCCCTTCGGTGTGCGGTTGATAAATCCGTTTTTAACCAGATACGGTTCGTACACATCCTCGATGGTTCCGGCATCCTCTCCGATCGCAGCTGCCAACGTATCAAGGCCAACCGGGCCGCCTCCAAACTTCTGAATAATGGTCAGAAGAATCATCCGGTCATTTTTATCCAGGCCGCAGCTGTCCACCTCCAGCAAATCGAGGGCAAAGGACGCCACCTCGCCGGTAATCACACCGTCATATTTTACCTGTGCGAAATCGCGGACACGCTTTAAGAGGCGGTTTGCCAGACGCGGCGTCCCCCTGGACCGTTTGGCCAGTTCGCGGGCGCCCTCCAGCTCGATCTCCACATCCAGTTTTTTGGCTGACTGCAGAATAATCGTCAAAAGTTCATCCACTGTATAAAATTCCAGATGCTGGATCACGCCAAAACGATCCCTGAGCGGCGCCGTCAGCAGCCCGGCGCGCGTGGTCGCTCCGATCAGTGTAAATTTCGGCAAATCCAGGCGGATCGACCGGGCACTCTGCCCCTTGCCGATCATAATGTCAATCGCATAATCCTCCATCGCCGGATAGAGCACCTCCTCCACCTGACGGTTCAGGCGGTGAATCTCGTCCACAAAGAGAATATCGTTTTCCGCCAGATTGCTTAAAATGGAAGCCATCTCGCCGGGTTTTGCGATGGCCGGGCCGCTGGTCACTTTCATATGGACGCCCATCTCATTCGCGATGATACCGGAAAGCGTCGTTTTTCCCAGACCGGGAGGCCCGTAAAAGAGTACATGATCCAGAGCCTCTCCTCTCTGCCGGGCCGCTTCGATGTACACGCGCAGACTGCCTTTGATCTTCTCCTGTCCGATATACTCGTCGAGCGTTTTCGGACGCAGGCTCGGCTCTGTCTTTACATCTTCCTCTAAAATCTGTGTGGAAATCATACGTTTTTCCATGGACATGCTCCTTTTTGTATCCATTATCTGACTGTTATATTCCCTCTGCTATTTATGATGCCACGGGTCCCAAAGTCAGACAATTGGATGCCAGCATCCATTATCTGACTTTTGTCCCCTGGTGGCATCAGAACCTTGACATATTTCTCAACGCCTGCTTCAGCACCGTCTCCACATCCGAATCATCCGAAATATCGATACCCGACAGTGTCTTCGCGGCATCCGCCGAACTATACCCAAGGGCAACCAGTGCTTCCATCGCCTCTTTTTTCACGACCTGTGTCGTCTCGGGAATCACTTCCGCACCGCTGTCCAATGCGGATTCATACGCATCCTCCAGACTGACTTTATCTTTCAATTCGATAATCAGCCGCTGCGCACTCTTCTTTCCGATACCGGGCGCTTTGGAGATGGTCTTCACATCCTCGCTGATCACCGCAAAACGAATATCATTCACCGAGAGCGCCGAAAGAATCCCCAGCGCACCTTTCGGTCCAATGCCCGAAACATTCAGCAGAAGTTTAAACATCGCCAGCTCATCACGGGAAGAAAAGCCGAAAAGGGAAAAAATATCCTCCCTCACATACAGGTAGGTATAAATCTTCACCTCCGCCCCGCGCCCAGGCAATTCCTCCAGAATGCGAAGCGGCACCTGGATCTGATAGCCGATACCGTTGTTCTCCACTACGATACAATCTTCCAGGATTTCTTCCAGTGTTCCTTTTATATATGAATACATATTTGTAAGCTCCTTTTTACCAAATATATTTCAGAGAATCTTTTAAGAATCGTTTATTCTTAATTATAACCCAAAGCATCATATATCCGGAAGATGCTCTTTCCCGCAACCAAACCGGCCCACTTTACCTGCAAACTTTATATCAGATGATACGATTACTGTGCAATCACATCCAGCTGAGATTCTTCCTCTGACTCAATGACCTCCACCACAATTTTATTCGGCAGGCAGACGATTGTCTCGTTTTTTACTGAAATTGCCGCCGTATTTACACAAATCTGGTCCGGACAGTCAGCTTCTATCATATCGGCCTTCCCATCCGCGATCATCAGCGTATTGGTCACCTCGCCGTCAATCTCTATGGGTATCTCCTGATCCAGTGTCAGGTCGTATACGCCGTACTCCTCGCCGTCCACCGTAATTCTGACCAGATTTCCGCTGTCAGTCTGCGAGTGGCGGTAGACCAGCCATACTGCCAATATTACAATAAACAGAAGAATCAGAAAAATAATTTCTTTTTTCCCGGTTTTTTTCTCCATAAATATTTCCTGCATATCACGAAATCGCTGAACAAAATGCCTTCTGCAAACGGTCGCTCTTTACCTTCGCCTGCTGCATTCATGCAGCTAACCATTTTTGCTCATACTACCAATTTACCATAATAATAGAATCCCCTGCATTCTTCCAGCTTCACGTTCATGATCTTCCCGATCAGGCTTTCGTCCCCCGGCAAATGAACAACGGAATTATTGCTCAACCGCCCGGTTACCAGTCCCGGATCCTGGCGGTTCACACTCTCCACCAGCACCTCCATCGTCTGACCGGTCAACTGCTCCGCCTTTTCGGCGGCAATCGTCTGTACTTCTTTTAAAAGACGGTCAAAACGCTTTTTTACCACATCCGGCGGCACCTGATCCTCCATGGAAGCAGCCGGAGTCCCCGTCCGCTTCGAATAGATGAAAGTAAACGCACTGTCATAGCGCACCTTTCGCACCACATCCATCGTCTCTTCAAAATCTTCCTCCGTCTCCCCGGGGAAACCGACAATGATATCTGTGGTAATCGCTATGTCAGGCATCGCGGCCCGAATCTTGTCCACCAGCTCCAGATAATGCTCTTTCGTATAACGGCGGTTCATGATTTTTAACAGGCGGCTGCTGCCTGACTGCAGCGGCAGATGCAGGTGGCGACAAATCTTCTTTGATTTTGCCATCACTTCAATCAATTCATCCGAGAGATCCTTCGGATGGGAAGTCATAAACCGGATGCGCTCCAGCCCCTCAATCTGATCAATCTCCGACAAAAGCTGCGCAAAGGTAACCGGCTCCTCCAGATTTTTCCCGTAAGAATTGACATTCTGGCCGAGAAGCATCACCTCAATAACGCCGTCCGCGACAAACCGCCTGATCTCGCTGATGATTTCCTCCGGCTTCCGGCTGCGCTCCCGCCCGCGAACATAAGGCACAATGCAATAACTGCAGAAGTTATTGCAGCCAAACATGATGTTGACACCGCTCTTAAACGAGTATTTTCGTTCATTCGGAAGCTGCTCCACGATCTCATTCGTGTCCTCCCAGATATCAACCACCATCCCGGACTGCTCATACGTCTGCACCAGAAGCTCCGCAAACTTAAAGATATTATGGGTGCCGAAAACCAGATCCACAAAGCGGTAACTCTGACGGATCTTTTCCACCACCTTCTCCTCCTGCATCATGCAGCCGCAGAGCGCAATGATCATATGAGGATTCTTCTTTTTAAATCCATGAAGGTAACCCAGCCGGCCGTACACTTTATTATTCGCATTCTCACGCACCGTACAGGTATTGTAAATGACAAAATCCGCGCCTTCCTCCGTCTCCTGCTCTTCATAACCAACCGCGCGCAGGATCCCGCAAAGCTTCTCGGAATCACGGGCATTCATCTGGCAGCCAAACGTCTGCACACAAAATGTCAGTTTCCGGCCGACAGCGCTCTCCATCCGGCGCAGATAATGCCGGGCTTTCGCGATCGAATAATACTGGCGAAACGGCTCCTCCTCCGGCATGGGAAGCGAAAGGTCAATTTCATCGAAATTAATCTGCTGCAAATCCCTGTCTTTAAAATATTTGTTCCAATAATCCTGCGTTTGCGCCTGAGTCTGACAAGCCATGATATGTACCTCCGTGTCCGGCATATTTTTCGGACGATATGCCCGACAACACCGGATTATAGCATATTTGCGGGAGGCAGACAAGAGCAGGCGAAATCAGCTCTTCCCTAATCTTCCCTAATTCTCATGTAATACCTTTAACTGCAATGTCCCCGGCTGATCACAATAGCCGCAAATCCCGGTATCGAAAAGCAGTGCCTTCTCCTCTCCGACAATCAGCTCGGAAAACACATTTTCCGGGCTGTTAATCCGATAGCTTCCATCCTCAATTTTTTCTGTATGGTAAAAACATGACATCTATGCTAGCTTCCTCTCCTATTCGTAATCTGAAATAACAACACATATTTTTAGAACAAGATATAAGATCATTATCAATACTTTCATACATATATTAACGTAAAAAGACAGTTTATATTATATCGAAAGCACTATCAATTTTCAACGATTTACAACAGCTTTTCCTTTATGGACCGGTTTGACATATGGAAAAGCACGCGGAGCCGGACAAGGTTCCTGACTCGCCAGAGGAATGGCTGGATGAGTTCAATACATTCTCCATCTATCAGGTGATGCCGGAGATTATCAAGCAGCGGGGCTTAAACATCCAGAGCGATATAGAGTCTAAAAAAACCTCACAAAAGTGAGCGGGAAGAACAAGTCGCAGACTTTACGATTTGTTCTGTTTTGATATTTTGAGGTTCCAATTTGGAATCTCAAGTTTGAGAAAGGTACAGGAATATGAAAACTTGAAATTCCAATCTGGAAGCTCAGTAAATGGCAATGGGTATGGCGGGCGTAGATACATTAAATCTACTCTGCAAGAAAAACGATAAGGTATCTGTTACCATCTATACACACGAAAAAACGAAGCTGAGCAGTGCAGATGTAAAAAAATTCAATGCACAGTACCCTGTTTTGGCTGTGAAATACACAAAAGTATTTCATGATCGTTTTCTCATACTTGATGATAAAATTGCCTATCATATTGGTGCATCACTGAAAGATGCCGGGAAAAAGTGTTTCGTCTGCTGCGAAAAAGCTGTTGCCGTGATAATCTGATTTCCCCGGCAACAGGAGTGTGTGAATTTATTTCTGTAAATATATCAGATCTTCTATGATAAGTTGAT
>JAJPZY010000028.1 GCA_021204085.1 Clostridiales bacterium
ATTTAAATAATAAAATTATATATCATGCAAAATATTTGATATATTTTTGTGCAAAAAAGTCGTGACTAATCACGGAAAGTATAGTATTATATAAATAATGACGATTCCGAGAGGATATTTATTTGTATGAGGTTGAAGTTATGTTTGATGCATTGCGGTCTCTGATCGGGGATCATGTGAATTTTGTCTTCGTGGGCGAGGCCGGCAGCGGAAAGAGTGAGGTATCGCTGAATTTCGCAAAGTACCTGATAGATCTGGGAGATAAGCCGGTTCATTATTTTGATATGGATATGACGAAGCCGCTGTTTCGTTCCAGAGATGTGGTGGAAGAGATCGAGGCTCTGGGTGTGATTTTTCATTATGAAGAGCAGTTTATGGATGCGCCGGTTCAGGTCGGCGGTGTGAATCGCCTGCTGCGCGACCCGGACTGTTATGTGATCCTGGATATCGGCGGAGATTACATCGGTGCCCGCTCGATTGGCGGATATGCGCCTCAGATCAACAAGGATCTGACGATTGTATATTATGTGCTGAATGCATACCGCCCCTGGTCGAATGATATCGATCACATCGACGGGACGCTGGGCAAGATTCTGGGTGTGTCGCACATTCAGCTGGGCAAGCTTCATATGGTAAATAATCCGAATAACGGCCTGACGACGACAGCGAGCGAGTTTGTAGAAGGCAGCCGAAAGATGTCGGAGATGGTGACGCCCTATATCGCCGTGGATTTTGCCTGCGTACGGGAGGACCTGTATGAAGAGGTGAAGGATCAGTCGGACGTGCCGGTAATGCCGGTGCATCTGTATCTGACCTATGAGTGGCTGCAGTATGAGCCATACAGTCCGGGCGGACCGCCTTTGCCGGGGAAGGGCTGAACAGCTGAGTGAAAGGATTTTTCATATTGATCTGTCAGTGTGAGTATTCCGGAAACCGAAGTGATTATCATGTGCTTAACATCGGACGATGAGAGGCGTCCGGTGTTTCGTAAATAAAACAAGTCTTTATTGAGAGGAGGATTTAACTAAAATGGCAAAAATAGTAGTTAGATCAGAACGCTGTAAGAGTTGTGGTTACTGCATCAAGTTTTGCCCTAAAGGGGTTTTGGCTATTGGGACAAAGGTCAATTCCAAGGGTTATGAGTATGTGGAACCGGTAAACATGGATACTTGTATCGCCTGTTGTATGTGCGGACGGGTTTGTCCGGACGGCGCGATAGAGATCTACAAATAAGGAGGTTGAAAGATTATGGCAAGAGTATTGATGAAAGGCTGCGAAGCAATCGCTGAAGCAGCAGTAAGAGCCGGCTGTAGATTTTTCGCCGGATATCCTATCACACCGCAGAACGAGATCCCCGAGTATTTTGCTCGCAGACTTCCGGAAGTCGGCGGATCTTTTGTACAGGGTGAGTCCGAAGTGGCATCTGTAAACATGGTTTACGGTGCAGTTTCCGCAGGTACCAGAGCGATGACATCTTCATCCAGCCCGGGTATCGCATTAAAGAGTGAGGGCATTTCCTATTGTGCGGCAGCGCGCATGCCTCTCGTATATTGCAACGTGGCGCGCGGAGGCCCGGGTGTAGGTGCAATCCAGCCGGCACAGATGGATTATTTTCAGGCGACCAAGGCTTCCGGCAACGGCGGTTTCCGTATGATCGTTCTGGCTCCGTCCACCGTACAGGAGGCGGTTGACCTTACCTATGCGGCATTTGATTATGCAGACAGAGATATGAATCCGGTTCTGATTCTGGCAGACGGCGTGATCGGCACCATGATGGAGCCGGTAGAGCTTCCGGATATGAAGACGGATGAAGAGATCGCCGCGATCAAAGAGAGCAAGAAGAAATGGGCTTGCATCGGTCATAAGCTTGACTATGCAAACCGTTCCTGGATCCAGCCCGGTCAGTGGGATACCATGAAGATGCAGGCGTGGAACGAGGACGCTGCGCGGCTGTATGACAGCTGGGTGAAAGACATTCAGGTTGAGGAATACATGGTGAAAGATGCTGAGCTGATCCTGACCGCTTACGGTATCTCCGGACGTATCTGCAAGTCTGTTGTGGATATTCTCCGTGCACAGGGATACAAAGTCGGCCTGATCCGCCCGATCACCGTCAGCCCGTTCCCTTACTCCTCTTTTGATAATATTGATTATAACATCTGCAAGGCAGTCCTTGATGTTGAGATGTCCATCCCGGCACAGTATTATGAGGATGTGGCGATCGGCGTGAAGAACCGTGCGGTTATTGAGACCTGCCTGTGCTCCGGCGGCAACGTCATGAGCCGTGAGGTAGTGATCAGATCTTCAAGAAAAATTTTAGACAGATTAGGAGGGTACGTCAGTGGAATTAGTTTACTCTAGAACAAAAACAATTCAGGAAGATAAAGTATCCGGATTTTGCCCGGGCTGTATGCACAGCACAGTTATCAAGCTGCTCGGCGAGGTTCTCGATGAGCTTGATATTGTAGATAAGAGCGTTCTGATCACCGGTATCGGCTGCTGCGGTCTGCACATGGACTATATTGCTTATGATACCATTACTGCTCCCCACGGCCGTGCCTGCGCGGTGGCGACCGGTATGAAGAGAAGCAATCCGGACTCCATTTACATTACATATCAGGGTGACGGCGACTTTGCTTCCATCGGTCTTGCGGAGTCCGTTTCCGCAGCGAACCGCGGCGAGAACATCACCGTTATCTTCATTAACAACGGTATCTACGGCATGACCGGCGGTCAGATGGCTCCAACCACATTGATCGGCATGAAGGCTTCCACCGCTCCGAAAGGACGTATTGCGGAGGAGCACGGATACCCGATGCATATGTGTGAGATTCTGAACCAGCTTACCGCTCCGGCTTATCTGGAGAGAACCAGCTGCAACACACCGCAGAACTGCATCAAGACGAAGAAAGCCATCAAGAAAGCCATCCAGAACCAGATCGACGGAAAAGGCTTCTCTCTGGTTGAGATTGTCACAAGCTGCCCGACCAACTGGGGTCTCGATCCGCTGGATGCGCTCGATTTTATCGAGCAGAAGATGCTGCCCGAGTACCCGCTCGGCGTAGTGAGAGACAAATAAGAAGGAGGAAGAATTATATGGAAACAAATTTATGTGTTGCCGGATTTGGCGGACAGGGAGTTATGACTCTCGGAAAATTCCTTGCGACCGCAACCTGTGATTCCACAGATAAAAATGTGACGTTCTTCCCGTCCTATGGCGCTGAGCAGCGCGGCGGTACCGCAAACTGCTTCGTCGTTATCTCCGATGAGATGGTAGGCGCACCGTTAGGAGACGTGATGGACGATCTGATCGTAATGAACGGACCTTCTCTTGCGAAGTTCCTGCCGACCTTAAAGCAGGGCGGCAACCTCTTCATCAACAGCTCCATCGTGGATGAGGCTGAGATCCAGAGAGATGATGTGAAGGTCATCAAAGCTCCGGTTACGGAGATGGCCTATGAGCTGGGCAATTCGAAAGTTCTGAATGTTATTATGCTTGGCGTTTATGTCGGCTATACAGAGGTTGTATCTCCGGAAGTTGTCTGGGGGACGATCGAGCATAAGCTGGCAAAGAAAGCAAAGCTGCTTCCGCTGAATAAGCAGGCTTTTGAGAAGGGCTTGGAGATCGGACGTTCCTATAAGTAGGATGGTCGGCAGCGGCAAAATGAATGATAAAAATGATGAAATCCCCGCATCGAATCCGGTGCGGGGATTTTTGTCAGCGGGTTTTTGGAACTGGTGAAAAATTAAAAAGGAAAGACGTTCATAGACGGCATTATAAAATTTGAAGTAAATATTCAGAATTTGGATTGAAACGGAAACAAGAATTCATGCGGGCGGCTGCGATTATTTTGAGGCAATGTCAGACTGGGGCGCAAAGCCGGAAACCATCGCTTTTTTGCAAATCTTACGGGTCCGTCCGGTTGAGATCCGGAAAATACAGTGAAGAGATTATCCTATATGCAGACCAGAGGCATGCATATAGAAGGGATGAGTGATCGTTCCATGCAGGAGGACGGAGAGGTTCTGGTGCCGTTAAGTATGTTATAAGCGGCAGGATTGTGCTGCAATGAAATACGGATACAAAAGCCCCTGCATCATTTACGATGCAGGGGCTTTTCCCGGGGGTAATTTATGCTTCGGAGAATTCTTCCTTCCCTACGCCGCAGAGAGGACAAACCCAATCTTCCGGCAGATCTTCAAAAGCGGTGCCGGGTGCGATGCCGTTATCCGGATCGCCGACGGCGGGGTCATATTCATAGCCGCAGGGGCCGCAAACATACTTTTTCATAATGAACTGGGAGTATGAAAAAAAGTCTGTAAAAGTTTAAATGTTAGGTCTTCTATGATAAA